>JABMRP010000465.1 GCA_013202535.1 Planctomycetota bacterium | reverse complement strand
GTCCAACAGACGGCTGTTCACGTCGTAACCGACGCCGAAGGTGAAGATTCTCGCCCGCACCCGGTTCTCTTTCTTGGCGTTGTCGACGATCTTCATCTCGTTCGTCTCGCCGGCCGTGGGCAGACCGTCGGTGAGGAAGATCACGTAGTTGGGCGACTTGGAGTCCTGCAACTGGCTCAAGGCCGTGTTCAGAGCCTGATCGATATTCGTGCTTCCGCCGGCGTAGAGTCCTTCGATGAAGCCAAGCGCTTTCTTCCGCGTGGCGTCGTCGTAGCGCTGCAACTCGGGCTGGAAGCTCTCGATCTGGCTGTCGTAGGCCACGATGTTGAACAGGTCGCCCTCGTTGAGATTGTTGAGCACGAACTTGGCCGCGCCCCGGGCCTGCTCGATTTTCTTACCGCTCATGCTGCCCGATCGATCAACCACGAAGAGAACCGTCTTCTTCGCCGGTTTTTCGTCGGCCGCTTTGATCTGCGGGCTGGCCAACAGGAGGAAGAAGCCGTCCTCCTTGTTGTCGGGCCGGTAGCTCAACACCTGGGTTCCCACCTTCTTCGCATTCACGCCGTAAAGCAGACGGAAATCGGAACTGGGGACCTCTTTCTCGACGTTGTAGGTTACCGTGGCGTGGCGATCGTCGGGCCGCTTGATCTTGATCTTGTGCGTCGGGCTATAGATGTTCTTAATGTCGATGCCGCTCTCGACGGTGACGCGGATGTTCACCTCTTCCACCGCGTGCGACGTATATTTTGCCGTGCTCAGGGGGAAGAGAAAATCGGTCAGACCCTCGGCCTTGCGGCAGAGTTGCGAGTAGCGCAGCGAGACCGTGCGCTTGGCACCGGCGGGAACCGGGAAGACGCTCGTCTTGAACAGGCCCGCGCCCATCCACTCCAATAGCGCCGGGTCCTTGTTCTTGCGGACGATCTCCTCGTACATCTTTCGCGCTTCCTTGGCGTCGAGCAGCCGGGCCGAGTATTCCTTGCCGTCGACCATCAACGTCATCTGTTCGATGGCCCCGTCGTAGGGCAACGGGAAGACGAACGACACTTCCATCTGCCGGCTGCCCGTGTTGACGAACGACTGCGACATCTGCACCTGGGCCACCTGGTCGACCAGCTTGGCCTGCACGTCGAGCTTCTCGATCTTGTACGTGGCCGGCGGAGGCGTCGGCCGGGGATGCGGAATCGGATGCGGGTGGGGATGCGGATGTGGGGGCGGCCAGATGATGATCGGCCGCGGCAAGCGAACGTGCTCGTGCGGATCGACCACGATCAGCACGCCTTGTGCCCAGGCAAGTGTCGGGGCGAGGAACAGCAGCAGCGCGGAAACTCGGAACAAGAGCCGGGACATGGTTTGTTCTCCTTCGAGATCGTCGGTGGACGGGAAATTTCTTGCGTGTGGCCGAAGAGCCTCCCCCTGGGGGGTTCTGGCAGAACGCCGTCAAAGGGGGCCCACGCCATATATTGTGGGACGAATCCCGTGGTTGTAAAGTTCCCCTCCAAGGAATGGAAAAAAGGCATTCCCCATCCTGCTTTTGGATTCTCACCCGATGCGGGCGGCATGCCCCACTGGGGGGCTGATGGACAGTCAATCCGCCGGGTGGTAAGCCGTGTCCGAATGTTCAGCTTTTAGATTCGCTGAACGACTACACTGATACCCGCAACGGATGTGACGATGCCCAGGAATCGGTGACGGCCCCTTCATCTGGCCCACCGCAGTCAATAGCTGTGTATGGTGTCCCGGGAATTCCGTTTCCGTCCGGGAATTCCCCTCGGAATTCCCCTGATCGGCCCGCCCGGAGTCCGCCAGTGGTGGGCTATCGCACTCAGACCTTGGCGGCGTCTGCCAGCCACTTCTTTCCGGGTGTTACGGCTCAGCCCCTCTCTTTTCCAGGTACTCCTTGAACGTACATCCCCGACCATTCTGCGGATCCCAGCCAGTGGTATGGAAGTCGTCCGGATTTGCGCCCTTTCCAACCATCTCGGCGACCTCATCCAGTGTGAACGGGCCTTCAGACCACCGGTCGAACCAATCCATCAGGTCGACGGTCTCCGAATTGTCAGGTGTTCGGTTCAAAGCCATCTACTCCTCCGGAAACGCTCGTGATAGGCGGCCTCCAGCGTTGTCCACGCTACTGAATTCGTGTATCTTAATCTATTCGTAGCTTGAGCGCCTAGATCTCGCAACCGAAGTCTCGCAAAGTCAGCCTCGCCGTGCCTTCCCTGGATGGGGGGTGATGAGGCCCAGCTTAAGGACAAGTCAATGGGAGAAGCGATGAAGTCGCACGGAACGCTTACCTACCTCGTGGACGAACTGGGCCAGCCTTCCAACGAGAAACGTGACGTCGACTCTGCTCATTTGTGGCGGTCGATACGTTCTGCAATCGATCCCCCAAAGTTGGCTTCAAATCTCGCGGAGGCTCTCAGGATTTCGGCGACGGAGACCGAGCAACTTCTGATTGACAAGGGGTTTGGCGATCTGGTCGCGCTTCTGGATCGGTGCGAAGAGGCCCATGCTGAAACAGCTACTGACGGCCAGTTCACGATTCCAGCCACTTCGGAGCCATCGCCATTTTGTCATTTGTTTTCCGTTAAAGCCTCTCCTGCGTTTGGAACGCCTATAGAGGTTTCGTCGAGTGAATCCAGCAAACTCTCGCTACTCGTCAAGAGCGTTGCAGAGACTATTGATTCTGACGCATTCCAGAGACTCTATCGGGAGGATGTCAGTGGCTGCTTCCAGAGGTTCATGGCTGAGGACGCACCACGGATTCGGTCATTCGTGGAGGAAAAGTTCGCGGCGGCAGGGCCAAAGTACATTGTGAATTCCGGAATTGGTGCCAATGAACAATTCAATCACATGCTCTCGCAAATCAATAACGCTAATCCTGAAAGACAAACAACCTGGCTAATTGTCCATTCACCGCGACAGCTCTGGAAATTGCCTCAGGATGCCACGATTGATAACACATTGTTCATGGAGTTTTCCCGAAGCGGCAAGACCGAGGAAACAGTGAAGCTCCACGAGTTTACGCCGCGGGAAGCGAACCGCATCGTGTTTGCCAACTCCGGGCCGTTACGTGAACTTGGACTGCGAGATCAGAACCTTGTCTTGTCGTTGCCGGATCAAGTCTCTGGAAGGTTTGGCAGAAACAAGACGCCGATCCTGTTGGCACCGATGGTTGTTGCCAACATGGACGTGCAGAGATTCTGGGAAAGGATTGCTGATTCCATCGAACATTTCAGGCTAGGATCACTGGATAGCCTACCTGCTCAAATTGCACAGTTCATTTTTGTCCATCAACGCAAGAACCAGGTTAATCACATCTACCTAGGTGCAAATGACGATATTCTCCGAGCCTCCGGGAGTGAGTTTGTTCAGTTCTGGAACGAAGGCGTCAATAAGAATGATAACGATATCTTGATGTCAGCTTACTTCGGGCTTCTACGCGACTCTCACGCCAACATAGAGGGCATCCTTGCTAACGCCCAAAACAAGCTCGGCATCTTCCTTCTGTTTGATCACTCCGGAAGAAGCGCACTCCCGCCGCTGGCAACACGCACAATTGATCCAATCAACCGGGCGCATGCTGGACTGACGTTCGGCGATGACGAGGTAATGCTGGCCGAAGCAAACTATCAACGATTTGCCGAATTGCTGCCTTGCATTAAGATCATGGTTGATGGACCGGTCAACGAAGAGCACGCTGCGGTTCTCGGACAGCTTTGGGCTGACGTCACATTCTTTTATTCCAAGCTAATGAATATCGACCCGGGCTCCAACCCAGAAGTCAAACACGTGCGAGATCGAGCGGCGGATTTGCTCACGGCGGGCGCGGCAAGCAGAAGAACGAACTAGCATTGCGCACGCAGAATCGATGGCATATGACGATTGAGCCATTGCTGACGTGACTCGACAAATACAGCGGACACTCATGTGGCTTACGACATTTCTCGGTGACGACCGTTGATGACGCGGAGGTCATAATGCATCGAATTCTGCACCTTTCCGATTTGCACTTTGGCAAGTCCCATTTCTACGAACAAGCCGATCTCGACGAGGAAGCGCTCACGGCGGCGGATGCAGTTTCCGAGGCTGTACGTAGTCATCTTGAAGGTCAACAGATTGACGCCCTCATTATGTCGGGGGACTTCTTTTCGACAGACATCCCCAAAGACCTGCCTCTCGCGGTGGACGGGGTCAAACGCCTGGTTGCTGAGTTAGGAGTGGCCCCGAAGTGTACGTGCGCGGTTCCAGGAAACCATGACATTGCGTGGGAAGAACAGTTTCAGCGCAAACCATTTCGGTTCTATAACGATTTTGTTGAGCAGGCGGGTATTCTCGGATTCGCGACTCGGAACTTGCCGGCGCTGTTGAAGTTGGACTCAAATGAGGACGACGCGAGTAGGGGCGTAGCGATCGTACTCCTCGATTCTTGCCGTATGGAAGGCAGTAAGACAGCCGGAATTGGCAGAGTTGGGGATATGCAACTCAATCGGTTGCAGAAGTTATTATCTAACGGGGGTGTGAGCAACGAAAGCCATGTTTTACTGGCCGTGTTGCATCACCATCTACTGCCAGTCGTTCCTCACATAAAGAACTGGCGTGGCTTGAAGCCAAAACAAGGGCCACCGATTGTAACGAGCCTAACGGTGGACGCCGTCGCCGTTTTGCAGAAACTCACTGATTTGGGATTCTCAATAGCGTTTCATGGGCATCAGCACCGCCCTGCCGTTCGCAAGTTTGAGGATATACTTAACGGCCAACCATCCATTAACGTATGCGCTGCTGGGAGCTGTGCGGTCCAGGAAGTCGGCGTTGCACGGCAGTTTTTTCTTTATGAGGTTGACGCGCAACGCACGCGAGTATGGTCGTTTGTGCAATCTTCGCGGAGTGACCGCAGGTTCGATCGGCAGGAACGATTCATCAACTTGTCGAACTCGCTTGGGGAGTTTCAGACAGCAGAGGAACGAATTGAGCAAACAAACAAGGCCGGTCTGCTGGCGTTCTTTGGTAATCGGCACGGTTCGGAGGCAGAAAACGCACTCCGAAATGCTTTTGCGTCGCAACGTGGGGGGATGATCTGCATGGCTGGCGCCTCGTTGAGATTCTTTTTGGCGCCAGGAGAGTCCACCATGTATAAATCGGTTCTAGGATTTCTGAATCGGAAATGCGACGAAAATCACGCTGTCGTGCGCGCGTTGTCGTGTTGTCCGGAAAGTAACCGAGAGTTGCCAATTAGGTCGTTCGTAGAGGAGTTCGGACCCGATGGCTCGTTTCCACGGACACAGCCGTTTGACTGGACGCAACCGCTAATGCTTTGCCTCGATGAGTTCGAGAGGCAATTCTTTAGAGAGCATGGTATGGCAGCTTCGGAAGATAAGCAGGCTCGGGCAATCACGGATTTGCGCGCCGTAGGTGGTGGTGTCAGGGAGCTAGGCGGCGTGGCACAGATGCAAGGCAACCGCATTGAACATCGGGCAGTCAGGTATGCCCCCTACTGTACGACGGTGATTTTCCCCGAAAAGAGTTTTTTCACGCCGAATCTGTTGTCTCCAGAGGTCCCGGTTAGTTTTCCTATGCTCGTGTTTGGCAAGAACTCGGACGTGCATCAGAAGCTTCTTGAATACTTTGAATTCCAATGGTGGATAAGCGCCAGCCATGACTGAGTTGAAGTTGTACTTGGCACGAGCGGAGAATGGTCGACCGCGAAGCGAGATCGCCTCTCGTCACGAGTTGTTTATTTCGTTAGCGCGGTCCATTAACGCGGTCCTCGTCAACTCCAACGAGGAACCGCCCCAACGAACTGAGGATGAGTGTTGGAACACGTTGGAGCGGGACCTAGAACTCCTGCACACCAGCGACCTCTTGCTTGCCGATTTGTCAAGGTCGGACTACCAATATATTGAAGCCGTATTTCAAATCGCCCAAGCAGTATCACGCGAGATTCCCGTGGTGTCCATTGTTGGCGACACGACGTTTTTCGAGTGCCCTTGCATCCAGTTTTCCAGCGAATTCATTTGCCGAACGCCCGAGGAAGCGATCCGCTACGTCAAGGCGATTCACACACATTCTGGACTGGCCATGCAATTAGACAGCATGAAGCAATACTACTCAGCGGTTGCTCACTGTTATCATGACGCATGGACGCAACAAGCGAGTGTGCATGATGTGGAACTTCTTGAAGTCGAGCGCAACAAGCTACGAGACAAGTTGCGCGTGTTCGCGCACGGAGAGGTTTGTCAGTTGGGTATCGGAACGGGTGATTGGAGCGAAACAATTTGCCGCACATGTAATAGAATGCTGGGCGTTGAGCAGAGTACGGCGATGCTAAACGAGGCCCGGTGCCGCTTGGAGCACTTTCAGAATGTGCGGTTTCTGCAATGTGATGTCTTGAAAGATGACATCGGGGATCAGGCATTCGACTGTGTCGTCGTGTTCTTTTTGTTAAGCCTGCTGCCGCGCAGATTGCAGGCCCAACTGCTCAGAAAAATAAGGGGGAACCTACGCGATGGTGGTACGCTCTTGGTGGCCGATTCAAGATCGATGCGGTCGACACCTAGCGTTGGCCTAGGACGAACGCGGATGCAGCAGCGGTTTGCCGATGGCCGCCGATTCACGCTATATAAGGACCACTTCCCGGGGCAGACGCTGCAAACCCTCATTGAGCGTGCGGGATTCGACATTACGCAATGCGGAACAGGCCTCACCTGGTTCTCGTGGGTGGCTGCCCGTAAGTGTTGAGTGCGCCGACGAAAGTGTGTTTCTTATGAGCGCAATTGTGCTGCAAGCCGGCGTGGCGACATGAGTGGGTCCAGTGCCGTCACGATGATTGTGCAGATTGAGTTGTATAACTCGGTGTTGCCGCGAAAGGTCGAGAGTGAGACAACATTATGGTCAATGAGGATTTCCTTTGCAGCCACATACTTGGTGAGTTGGCGCTTTCTGAGGTTAACCAAGAGTTCGATGGCTGTCGCTTATGCTGGGCGATTTCCGAGCAGGGTCGAAGGTATCCGGAAAACACAATTCTGTTCGATATGGGCGACCACGTCGTGATACCGGCCGTAGGTTCGCTGCGCCCGGGCTACCTTCTAATTGTGTCTCGGGATCACAAACGAGCTCTAGCAACGCTTTCGTCGGAAGAAATCGAGTGCTTTGAAACACAGCTTCAGTCTCTGATTGAAAGACTCGCGCCGGTTTCTGACGGTTGGCTTGCCTTTGAGCACGGAAGCAGCAGCAGTTGTCCGGCACCAGGCTGCTGCGTCGACCATTTTCACTTCCACTTATTCCCCGTAAGTCACAGCGAATCTTTGCAGGTCGTCAAATGCATCGAGAGTACATCACAGCGAATCGGATCGCTCCAGCAGATCCCACATTTACTGACAAACCGGCCTGAGGCGTACATAGTCATTCGCGACGCCGAAGGTACCATTCACTTCTTTCACGGATTTGGGTTCCCATCACAGTTCGTTAGGCAAATCCTCGCCGCAGAGTGTGCTATCGCACATGAGTGGAATTGGCGTGACTATGTGCTCTTCGACAATGTGGTGGAGACGCTCCGTTTGCTCAGAACTAACGGATTGTCACAGCGGATCGTGTACTTTGCTCATGCAATTGAAGGGATTCCTGAAAGTGAGATAATTGAAGAGATCACGGCGGCGCGAAACATTTTCAAACAACATTGTTCAGGATTCGAAGTCACCAGTATGTTTGAGTTGATTGGAAAATCTCTTGCGGTTAGCGACGTAGCACCCCATATTGACGAGAATCAGTTACTGGTTGAGTCGGAAGTGCGGTTTCTTTCTGCATCTGACGTTCTGGTTGCTGATTTGTCACGTGAAGCGTGGAGATATGTGGGTTGTCTGATGGAGATTGTCTACGCCAAGCAGCTGGGTGTACCAGTCGTCGCGGTCTGCGGAACTTCGGGCATTGAACATCGGCGCTGGCTGAACGCGCACGTCGACTACTTTGCAGCGAATCTTCATGAAGCCGCAGTTTACATCCGCGACCTAAGCTGAGAAACGATGTGAGTAAGAAGTAAGAAAGAAAAGGCCAGGCATTATCCGTTTGTCACCTGGAACGGTTCTCAGCCGCATGGCCCCCCCGTATAGGTAGGTGTGGACGTATGGGTGGGATGGCAGTTTCGGGGAATCAAGTGAGAGATGGTCGAATAACGGCATTTTGGCAAGATGTCGAGCGGGCCTCTTGCCCGTCGTACATGCATTGATTGACCTGCGTCGACGGATGGGTATGATGGCTACTGACGACCTTTCCATGAACCGCGATTCCCGCGGAACGGCATCTTTCGGCCGTGTGACAAGCTGGCTCAACAAAGGGAGAAGTGCCATGCAAACCGCCAAGCAGCTCTCGGTCACGTTAGTCAACAAGCCGGGACGTCTTGCAAGTATTTTGGCGGCGCTGAACAAGCACAAAATTCAACTCCGGGCTCTGGTGGTCATGGACTCGGGTGACCGCGGCTCGGTGCGTTTTGTGCCAGACAATTGTGAAGAAGCGACCAAGGTTTTGGCCGATCTCGACGTTCGCTACCAAAGCAGCGACGTGCTGCTGGTCGAGGTGCCCAATCAGGTGGGCGCGTTTCGGCGAATTTGCGAGCGGTTGGCGGCCGAGCATCTCAATATCGATTATGCCTACATGGCCTTCGGCTTCGAGGGCGGCGGCAAGGGGGGAAATGCGGCGGTGATCAAGGTCAACGATCCGACCCGCGCGCAAAAAGTGCTTGCGACCCAAAGCAACAACAACGCGCACCGAAAGCGACCCGGACGCCGACCCGTTCATGCGAGGTAGATGACTCGGGCGGCTCGAAATCGGCAAGTGATTCATCTCATCTGAATTCGCGCGAATTCGGCTCCCGACGAGCCGGAGGACAACCGTTGACGAGTCGCGCCTGCGCTGTTAGGTTGGCTGGGTACATCATGGATTCCCGCCCTTGACTTCCCACCTGTCCTTCCACAAAAGTGGGGGGATCGACGTCTACCGAATACCCCGAAGGCGGGGTTGAGCGATGGGTGTTTGCCAGTGCCTCTGCCGTATTCAGCATGAATCGCAATAGAATAGAAACTTGCCAGGCAGAGAGATTTCCGTTGCGTACGGCCCAAAAGCGGGGACTTTGCGGTTCCCGGAAAACGAATTCGAAAAAGGGGCGAAAGTTCCCTATTCGTCGGGTATACTAGAGTGTCTGAGAGGTTCGGGCGAATTGTCGGCGCGACAGTGACAACAGGCTATCGCCCGGCCGGATTATCTCTGTGGAGAACAGCAACGAGGGTAATATGGCGATCGACGAGCCTATTCAATACACCGAGTTTGGCGAGGGTGACCGTCCGGTCGTGCTGTTGCACGGCCTGTTTGGCGGTCCGGAGAACTGGCGGGAAATCGTCGAGGATTTCAACGACGAGTATCGCTTTTTCGCGCTGCAGTTTCCCATCGATCATGGACTCGATCGACGGCACACCGATTTCAATGCAATCGACCAGTTGACCGACTACGTTGAAAACTTCTTCGACGAACTGCACTTGGACAAGGCCGTCCTGTGTGGAAATTCGCTGGGCGGGCTGGTGGCCGTCGATTTCTGCCTCCGCAATAGCGACCGCGTCGAGAAATTGGTGCTCACCGGCAGCGCGGGACTATTCGAGCACGCGCTGAGCGGCGGCAAGTATCCCCGGGCCGAACCCGAGTTCATCCGCGAACGGGTCCAGGAGATTTTCTACGACGCCAGCATGGCAACCGATGAGTTGGTCGAAGAGGTGGTGAGGGTGCTCGCCGATCGCAAGTACGTGCGGTTTCTGATTCGCATTGCTCGAGCGACCCAGGAGCGCAACGTGAAAGACGAGCTGAGCCAAATCGATCTGCCGACGCTGATCATCTGGGGGAAAGACGACCAGATCACGCCGCCGTTTGTGGCCCAGGAGTTCAGCGACGGGATTCGCAACTCGCAGTTGGTCTACATCGACAAATGTGGACACGCCCCACCGTTGGAACGGCCTCGCGAGTTCAGTCGTATCCTGGAGAAATTCCTCAAGACCTCGTTACCCGCGTGCCCTTCCCGCAATTGAATGACTCACCGCGCAAAGGCCCGGATGCCTCATCGGCCCAACCAACGCGCGGCTGAAACGCGCCCGTTCTTCGCCCGCTATGGGGCCGTGATCCTCGTTTGCATGGCCTTTCTCTTCCCGCTGGTGGTCCGCGGAGTCATCGGTGCCGTGGGGAGCACCAGCAACGATCCGCGCCAGTGGCTCCCGCGGGGGTTCGACGAGACCGAAAAATACATGTGGCTTCAGAGCCATTTCGGCCGCGACGAGGTCGCGGTGGTCAGTTGGCCCGACTGCACGCTGGCCAACGGTCAGGCGGTGGACCGATTGGCCGAGGCGTTGATAGCCCCGGTACCGACGGCTTCCGGTAGTCAGGTTCGCTGGTTCGATCGGGCGATCACCGGCCCAAGCGTGTTGAGGCGACTGACCTCTCCGCGACTGGAGTTGCCGCAAGCCGAAGCGCTGGCCCGTCTGCGCGGTATCCTGGTCGGTCCCGACGGCCAGACGACCTGCATCGTGTTGGTCATCTCCGAGGCTGGCACCTACGACCGCATGGCCGCGGTGAAGCATATCCACGACGTGGCCGCGACTCAGTGCGGGTTGACGCCCGATGATTTGCGACTCGGTGGCCCGACCGTCGACGCGGCGACCATCGACTCCGAGAGCCGGCGCCTGCTGCTGCATCTGGCCGGCATCTCGGCAGTGGTCGCTCTGATCGTGGCCTGGTGGCGGCTGGGCAACTTCCGTCTGGCGATGATCGTGTTCCTCGGGGCCGTGTACAGCACCTTCTCGGCTCTGGCATTGCTCTACTACACCGGCGGCAATTTGAACCTGCTGATGACCATGTTGTCACCATTGGTCTACGTGCTGAGCATTTCCGCCGGGGTCCACCTGATCAACTACTATCGCGACGCCCTGGAGGAAGTGGGACCGGCCGAAGCGCCCGGCCGAGCCCTTGTCCTGGGATGGAAGCCCTGTGTGCTGGCCTCGACAACGACGGCCGCCGGGCTTCTCTCCTTGACGGTCAGCGAAATCGTGCCGATCTGGTCGTTCGGCATCTATTCGGCGGCGGGGATGGTCATCAGCGTCACCGTCATGCTCTTGTTTCTGCCGACCGTGCTACAACGCTGGCCGCATCCCAGTTTGGCCGGCACACCGAGCGGCGCCGGAAGCCGATTCCTGACCGCCGATCCGGCCGCCACGGTCCGCCGTTTCCATGCTCCGATCACCGTCGTCAGCCTGACATTGATGGTAGGGATGGGATGGGGACTCCTGTCGATTGAGTCGACGGTCAAACTCCAGCATCGGTTCGACGACCAGAGCAAAATCATCAACGACTACCGCTGGCTGGAGAAGAACCTCGGTCCGCTGGTTCCGCTGGAGGTCGTGATCCGATTCGAGGGATCCGACAACGCGAAGCCTTCGGAATTCCTCCAGCGCATGGAACTGGTCGAGAACGTACGCCGGGAGATCGCCCGGTCGCCCGACGTCGGCGCCACCATGTCGGCTTCGGCTTTTGCACCACTGACCCATCTGGACGATGCGCGCCCCGGCGCGTCGGCCCGGGCAACGGCGCTGCCCGATCGATACGGGTTTCAAGGTCAGACGCGCCGCTTCATCATGGGGCGACGGCTCTTCGACGGCAAGCAGGGCTACATCGACGCCCATTTCCTCAAGGACACGCCCGAAGAGCAACTCTGGCGGATTTCCGTTCGCGCCGACGCGCTGAGCCATGTCGACTACGGCCACTTTGTCGAGGCGTTGCGCGGGCGCATTGACCCGATGCTCCGGGACGACGAGATTTCGGGGGTCCGGGCGACCTATACGGGCGTCATCCCCTTGATCTACAAGGCGCAGCGGGAACTGTTCAACGATCTGGTCGAGAGCTTCTTCACGGCCTTCGGTGTGATCGCCCTGGTGATGATCGTCGTCTTGCGCAGCGTACGCGCCGGGCTGATGGCCATGGCGCCGAACCTGTTTCCCGCAGTGGTTGTCTTCGGGGCCATGGGATGGTCCGGCGTGCTGATCGAAATCGGCTCGGTGATGACGGCCAGCGCCGCGCTGGGGATCGCCGTGGACGACACGATCCACTTCCTTACCTGGTTTCGCCGGGGTATCGCCCAGGGCATGTCGCGCGCCGAGGCGCTCCGTTTCTCCTACGGGCACTGCGCCAAGGCGATGGTCCACACCACGCTGATCTGCGGATCGGGACTGCTGGTCTTCGTCTTCAGTTCCTTTATGCCCATCGTCCACTTCGCCTGGCTGATGGCCGTCCTGTTGATCGCGGCTTTGTTGGGAGATCTGATCTTTCTGCCGGCCATGTTAGCCGGGCCGTTGGGCAGAATCTTCCAGCGAAATGCTTCCCGGCGACTGGCGGTCCAGGATCCCACGCCAGCGGAAACTGAACCGCCCGGTGAGATAGACTCCCAGTAGGCTCAGCGCCAGTACCGTAGCGCACCAGAGGATCGACGTATTCCGCGCGGCTTCGATTCCCAACGGCAGCGACGCCCCGTTTCCCGTGACCAGAACCAAGACGATCGCCGCGGCGTAGCCGAGCGAGACGACCGCGAATACCACCATCACCACCAGCACGCTCGACCAATCGGGAGTCACCGCCATCCAGGCAAGGTAGACCAGTTGCAGCGCGGCGATTAGAAGCACGGCCCGAGCCCAAATCGGCCCCGCCGCCAGATCGGCGTGGCGCAGAGCCGGCACCGCGCTGAATACGACCAGACCTCCCAGTACACCCGCCAAGCACCAAAGAGAACGTGTCCAGCTCGGGTCGGGCTGGTGAACGCAAACCGCCCGCTGGCGGCGCCCACTGACCGCCAATGTCTGGGAATCGCCCATCTCGGAATCGATCGCAACGGCCGAAGGTGTGTTGGAATCCACCGAAACCGCCCGAGGTCTCTCGGTATCGATGGCAACGGCCGTGGGAATCGAGATCGGGACTGCCTCGGGCGGGGAGACGTTCGATTCGACCGGCATCGCCAGGGGGAGGCCCGGAGAGGCCGTTCGTTGGATCGGCACGACCGGCAAGGCCGTTGCCGGTTCGATCGCCGACGGCAGGGTTGTCGGCCCGCCGATGGACGTCTGCCCCGGCTTGTGGACCGGCAGTGGCGGAGGACCCTGCGAGGCGGCGTCGTCGGGCGGGCGGGAGACCGGAAGTGCCGGCAAAACGCTCTCGTCGGCCCCGGGCAAAGGCGGCGGCCCGTTCGCCGGATCGGGTACTTCCGGCACGGCCACCGCACATCCGCACTGCGCGCACCAGACCGTGGCCCCCGCCTGATCCTCGAAGGCGGTGAGATGATGGCCGGCCGAGCATTGAAATTGGAACGTCACGCCTGTCGCCTCTTTCCTTTCCGTCGGATCAGCGGTACACCTATCCCCTAGTTTCGGTCGATTGGGTCGTCCCGTCAAGCGCCGAAACCAGGGGCACCGGCCGGGAAACCGGCTCCCAGGTTGCTCCCCCGGCACGGGTGACGATAATGGGGTGCGGCGTATAGTAGCCATCTCGCTCCGCGAGATGTAGCCTGTTAGGCTGCGAGATGCGGCCCGTCGTTCCGAGAGACGTAGCCAGACCATCCTGGAGCTTCAAAGGCTACATCTCGCGGAGCGAGATGGCTACTATAC
>JABMRP010000464.1 GCA_013202535.1 Planctomycetota bacterium | reverse complement strand
GGCTAACACGGACGTTCGAGATACTCGCGAATTCGGCGGGTGAGCCTCGCGACGGTTTGCCGCAAGGGTTCGGCGATCTCCTTGCGGCATGTTTCCCGTGCCTGCCGTAGACCGCGAGCGAAGGCCGCTTTGGCTTCGTTGTGCAGCGCGGCGGCGGGGCCATCTTTACCCCAACGGGCCAGTTCGACGGCGAAGCTCGCGTCGACCGTTCCGGAGAAACGGATGCGCACTTTGTCCCAGTAGGTTTCCCGGCGCGTGCGGGTGCCGGTTGTCCCGTTGGCTCGCTTGACCGTCTCGGTTCGCGTTCGCGTCTTTCGCACGTGTTTGCTGCCCTCTCCCGCGAGATTCACCCGGCCGTTTCCGGCGGCCGTCTCTTGGTACAGGCCGGCTCGGACCGCTCGGGCCAGAGCGCCCGGGTCTTGTACGATTTCCGCAGCCAAAGCGTCATCCTCCGGCAGCACCGGCTGGAGCGATTCCAGGGTGAGCAGAGCCCGCTGCAGGTCGATCAGATCGCTTTGCAGCGTTTCGGTATCTCCGGTGCCGACAAGCGATTGCAGCTTGAGCCGCAAGACCTCGGGTGAGGCGGCTTGGGCCATCTGGCCGATGGCCCGGTCGAGACGGGACCGCAGTTCGGCCGATTCGGCGGTCACCTCCGTACGCCGGTTGTCGAGGAAATCGATGGCGAAATCGAGGCTTTCCAAGGGGACGGTCAAGCACTGCACGGCCCGGCGTCGCCGATCCAACTGGCCGGACGCCTGATCGAAAGCGTCCTCCCGGTCGTGGAGTTCCTTGCCCATCGCTTCCAACTGCCGGCGAATGTCTCCGACGCCGACCTTCAACTGCCCGAGGAAACTCAGCAGCGTGATCCCCAGCCGCCGCCACACCGAGCCGATGCGTTGTTCCAACTTGTCGCGAGCATTGACCAGATCGCCAAGCGAACGTTTCTTCTCCTCCAGCGTTTGCTCGGCCAGAACCGTTTCCTCGAAACGCCGGGCAATTTCCTCTTGATTCTCCGATCTGAGCGTGTCGTGGCGCGCGCGCAATTGCTCCAGCGTGGATTCCAGCCGACGGAGTGTTTGGCTCGTGTGATGCGCGCGGCGGTAGCACTGGAGCACCTCAGCGGCGCTCGGGCCGAACATCGCGGCGACGACTTCCACGCTGGGCATGTTACGTTTCTCGAAAATCGCGTTCCAACTGGCTGCGGATGAAATGGACGTACTGGTCGATTCTCCGCCGGGTGGCCGCCTCAAGGGCCAGGAGCGTCTGCCGGCGGCCGATGATCTGCCCGAGCCGCGTCCAGGCCTCGGTCATGCGGGCGAGCCGGTCGGCCAGTTCGGGCGACGCCCTCCAATCGATCTCATCAACCGCATAGAGGGCCTCGCCGGTACCGGTGCCGGTGGCCGATCCGCTGGCGCCGGAGTAGCCCGAGATAAAACCGTGCTCCTCCTCGAAGCGGATCGATCCGTGCAGGCGTGCCGCCGCGCGCTTCTCGACCGTGGTAACGCGAAATCCGTCGGCAATCGCCCCGCCCAGGCCGTCTTGAGCCGCGCGGACGATGTCTTCGGCCTGCTCGGCTTCCGCGGTGAACGACTCCAGTCGCGAGGTATGTTCGTCGAGTTCGGCCAGCGCTTGCATCAACTGGTGGGTACACACGCGGAAGAACTCCGGGTCGCGACATAATGGGCCGAACTGCGCGAAGCGGGCGCCGAGTTCCTCCGGTAATCGGCCTCGCAGCACGGCGAGCACGAGGGAGTCGATCCGGTCGTCCGCCTCGCGGACCGCCGTGCTGGCCGCTTCTTCCTTGGCGGCCGACTCTTCGGCCTGTTTCGTCAGTCGTTCGATCGGTTCGAACAACTCCCGGTGGCACTGCTCGGCGTCGGCCTGCTCCCCTCGAGCGCCGGCAACCTTCTGGCGAAGTTGCCCAATTCTCGAATTCACGTCGGTCAACGACTTTTGGAGCTTCCGCTGCCGGTCGGGGGAAAACGCCGCGGTCAGGCGATGCCAGACCGAGGCGGCCTGAGTTTCCAGGGTGTTTTTCTCCCCGATGTTGCGAGCCAGACGGCGGCTGAACTTTCGCACCCGATTGCCGGCCGTGGTGATCGTTCCGCCGGCACGCGCCAGATCGTCTTCCTTGTCGGCCCGTTGGAGGTTCAGCTTGGTGATCACCTGACGGTCTTCGCGTTCGACAGCCAGCAGTTGCCGCTGGCGATCGAGAAGCTGCTCGTACGCTGCCTCGACGTCGGCCAGATCGTCGCCGAAGAAGACGGCCATCCGCGGTGCCCGGCGCCAAGAGAAACGGTCGTCGACGTGGACGACAAAACAATCGGCCGGCTCAAGCACGTCGTCGTCTTCGGTTTGGTGCGACGTATCGGCCCGGGAAATCGCCGTCGACGGAGCCGCGGGAACCGGTGGCCGCACCCTGGCCGGCGCCGAGACGAGGGGAACGATCTCTTCCGGGGCTTCGGCCGGAGACGGTTTCAGCACGAGCATCTCGTCCGTTTCGCGCGGCTCGTCCGTAACAGGAGGTTCGGCATCCTCTTCCCTGGGAGCGACGTCTTCTTGTGGTTCGACGTTTTCTTGGGAAGCGACGTCCTCTTGCGGTTCGGCCTGTTCTCGCGATTCGGTCTGTTGGTCGCCGGCGGGTGCCAGTTCGGCAATCCGCTGCAGTGCGCCTTTGGCGGCGAAGCGGACGGAGTAGGAATCGTTTTCCACCAGCGACTCCAGCGGCTCGACCGCCCGAGGGTCGCCGAGTTGCCCCAGTGCTTCGACGATTTCGCGGCGCATCCCGTCGTCTTCGTGCTGCAATGCGGCCAGCAGCGGCTCGACGGCCCGGCGATCACCCAACCGGCCCAGAGCGGTGACCACCTCGCGGAGGAGGTATCGGTCTTCATCCTCCAGCAGGCCGGCGAGTGTTTCGGCGGCGCGCGGATCTCCGGACCGGGTCAACTCGTCGATCGCTCTCCGCCGCCGAAAGGAAGAGGCGCCGGGATCGGTCGCCGTTTCGATGAGCGACTCGGAACTCGAATTCATAACTGGCGATGCTCGTCAATGAGTTTTCTAACCTGCTCGGGATCGGGTACTCCCACCACTTCGATTTCTATGCCCGCCTGACCCGAACAAGAGATGCCGACCAATCCCACGCCGAAGAGACGCTGCAGCAGGCTTTGGCTGACCTGGATGTTGCGCACGTTGGAGTGGAGTACTTCGTTGATATGTTTCGAGAGAATTCCGCGGCGCAGCAACGTACGCTTGTCGGTGATCGTGAGTTTGGTTCCCAGGACGTTCAGCCACCAGACCATCAAGACCAGACATCCCACGCCGGAGAGAATCAATGCATACCAGGTGTACATGTAACCCAGCACCACGCCGGCCGGAAGGGACGCGACCCAAAAAAAGTAGCTCAACGGCCTGTTGCGAAACATGGCGGGGTGAGCGACGTAGAGTTCTTTTTCGTCTGCCATGGGTAAGTCCTTTGCCAGGTTTTCCATCCAAGTAGCCGACCGCTTTCCTTCTACGATATTCCCTCCGGGGCAATGACACAAACCCCCCCGAGAATTTCCGTGGATTTC
>JABMRP010000463.1 GCA_013202535.1 Planctomycetota bacterium | reverse complement strand
GAGCCGTTCTGGAAATGCCCGCCCCATCCGAAGACGGGCAAAGCCTGGCCGTTTGGTATCTGCATCGGGCCCAACGGCGATCTTTACGTGAGCGACTTGCAATGGTTCGCCAATCCCGAGGAGCCGGGCTTCAATTCCCGCGTGCTGCGCGTTCCCTTGAAGGACGGCAAGCCGGCCGGTGAACCGGTGGTCGTGGTCGAGGGTCTTGTGGTGGCCAACGCCGTGATCTGTCACGACGGTTACCTCTACGTCAGCGACACGTCGATGGTCCCCGGCTCGAAGCCGCTGATCAGCGGAGTCTTTCGCGTCAAGCTCGATGAAGAAGGCACCAAGTTGACCCAGCCGCTGGTGGACGATCCGCATCTGATCGCCACGATCGAGACGCACAATCCCAACGTCGGCTTCGGCGCCGACGGACTGACCTTCGACAGCAAGGGCAACATGTACATCGGCAACTTTGCCGACGGCACGATACATCGCGTGCGGTTCGACAAGAAGGGCAACCCGAAGAAACCGACCATGTTTGCCAAGGCGCCCTTCATGAAGTCGTGCGACGGCATCTTCTGCGACCTGGAGACCGACAAGATTTACGTCGCCGATTCGCTGGCCAACGCGGTGCAAATCGTCTCGCCCGACGGTTCGGTACAGACGCTGGCGGTGGACAAGGAAAATGACGGCTCCGGCGGCCGGCTCGATCAGCCCTGCGAAGTGTTGATCCGCGGCGACGAAGTGATCGTCTCCAATTTGGACATGCCCGTGCCGGGTGGCGTGAACCAGACGTTCGACAAGCCGTACACGATGTCGGTGATCAAGCTGAAGAAGTAACCCGGATCGTGCTGAAGCAAGCGGTCACGTCTCGCTCGCAAAGCGAAGAGATTTGACTGCGGCTTCGGCCAAGAATACAATTGTTTCCCAATCGTCACGGTCGGGTACGGCCAGCTTCCCCCCCAAGAGACCCTGGGGGTAGCGGGCCACCGACCGGTTCCCTTGCCTACGGAGAGCGCATTGTGAAGAAGTTTCATCATATTGGACTGGTTACCGACACGGAGAAGCCCGGCGAAATGTATTTCGACGCGCTGAAGGTGTGGGGAACCAACCCGGACGACGATCCGAATCGGATCGAATGGGTGCGGTTTGCTCCAGACAGTCCGCTGGCCGACACGCCCGTGGCCAAAGGCCCCCATATTTCCTGGGCCGTCGACGATTTGGACAAGGAGCTTGAGGGCAAGGATGTGGCCGTGGGTCCGCTCGAAGCGGCTCCCGGCGTTCGTATTGCGTATTTCTTTTCCGACGAGGCCCTGATCGAGTATCTCGAAATCAAGCAATGAGGACAAACATGACCAAGAAAAATGGCATTACCAGGCGTCAAGCGGTAGGCGGCGGCATCGCGGCCGCGGCCGGACTCGTATTGGCTCAACCCAGCGACGCGAAGGCTCACGACCACAAGGTTCCGAAGCTGACCAACGAGCAGTTCTACGACAAAGACGGCAAGTTTCTCGCCGACAAGGCCCGCCAGGCCTATTACGACATGTTCGCGCGGTTCCACTATCCCAATCCCAAGCCGCAGCAGGAACTGATGTGGGTCCAGGATTTCGGGATGGGCGATTTCATCCACGCCGGCATGGCCGGGGTCTTCTGGTTCAACGACAAAGAGAACAACTACTTCGGCCACGACATCTACCTTCTGCCCGGTCAGCAGATCCCCGAGCACAAGCACCTCAAAACCGAGGACGCCGTGGCCAAGAGGGAAGCCTGGCATGTGCGCCACGGCATGATCTATTGCCTGGGAACGGGTCCGGAAACCAAGCCGATGCCGGTCAAGCTGCCCGAGAGCCAGGAGAAGACTCGCACGGTCAAGAACTGCTGCCGCGTGATGCCCGGCGAAGTGAATTCGTTGAACGAGGCCGAGGCGTTCCACTTCATGATCGCCGGCCCGGAAGGCGCCATCGTCACCGAGTACGCCACCTATCACGACGGCGCCGGTCTGCGATTTGCCAATCCCAAAGCAACCCTCGGATAAAACCGCCAGCAACAGTCGCAAAGCCCCATCACGCGACGGGTTCCACCCCCAGTGGGAGCCCGTCGCGTTTTCCATGAGGCGAGCGGCGGAAGTGGTTTCGTCTGTAGCTACCGTCGCCAGACGGTGGGAGCCACCCGGGCACGCCCCACGTTCTGGCGAACGTAGCTACCGTCGCCAGATGGTGGGAGCGTGGTTCGAACCACGGTCTGGCGACCGTAGCTAGTTC
>JABMRP010000462.1 GCA_013202535.1 Planctomycetota bacterium | reverse complement strand
CGCGACCGCATCACTGAGCTACGCCGCGTCCGGGCTGGCGACCTTCGCCCTCATCCTCGCAACTAACGGACCCAACCCCCGCGTAACAACCCGAAATGCCAACAGTCGACCATCGCCAGCATGGCCAAGAAGAGCAAACGAGATGAACTACTCGCAACGTTGCGGGCGGCGGAGGCGCGGGCTGCCGAGCTTCGCGACCTGCTCGGGTTGCCGCTGCGGGGATGGGTGGTCGACACGCAGGCGGAAATCGCCACGTTTTTCGGCGTCAGCACACATACCGTCGATGCGTGGCGGCGGACTGCCCCGGTTCCGTTGCCGGGCGACCGTGGCCAGTACGATCTCAAGGCGTGTTTCGAGTGGTGGCTGATCCACGGCCCGGGGCGGCGGGGGAAGGGCCGGCCTCCGAAGGGAGGCGATGAATTCGACCCGCTGATGGACGTGCAGGACGACACGCCGGCGCTGGAGCGGTGGCGGTTGGCGCGGGCAATGGATGCGGAGTTAAGCCTCGGAGAGCGGCAAAAACAAATCGTTTCGGTGGAACTGTTCCAGCGGATGAGTGAAGCGGCATTCCTCCCGCTGCGGAGATTCGCGGAAGAGCAAATCAGAGAGCACGGCAACGGAACGGCGGACGCATGGACGGAAGCCGTCGAACAGTTTACCAGGGAGATCGAGAGTGTTATTGGGCAACCCATCGACAGCGACGGAGCGGACCCAGCTACGGCGGCTGCCGAGCCTGCTGATTCCTCAGCTTGCGATGCCGATCACTGAGTGGGTGGAGAAACACATTCGGCTGTCATCGGGGCCTTACGCTGGTCGAATGTTTCGCCATAGTCGGCATCCGGCAAGCCGGCTGTGGTTTGAGGCGTTGCGGTCGCGGCAATGGCAGCGGTACGCGGTGACAGGGCCGGGGCAGAACGGCAAGAGCCTGTTAGGGTTCGTGGTGCCGGTTTGCTACATGCTATTTGAGTTGGGAGAAACTGTGTTTGTCGGCATTCCTGACATGCGGCTGGCCGGCGAGAAGTGGCAGGTTGATTTCCGGCCGACGATCCAAAGCAGCTTCCCCTCCATGATGCCGACGCGGGGGCCGGGTTCCAAGGGGGGCAACCTGAAAGATTCGGTGACGTTCACCAACGGGGGGCGGCTCAAGTTCATGTCTGCCGGCCAGGGGGATGCCGGGCTCGCTGGCCCCACGACGCGCAACCTCGTAATGACCGAGGTGGACAAGTACGACACGCCGGGTGAGGTGTCGCGCGAGACCGACCCCATCCGGCAGATGGAAGCCCGTACCAATGCGTTTCGCGACTACGGCCGACAGATTCTGATGGAATGCACAGTGTCGATTCCGGAGGGCCGTATCTGGCAGGAGATCACCAAGGGGACAGACAGCCGGCTCTATCATCCGTGCCCGTGCTGCGGCCATTGGGCAACGTGGGAGCGGGAGCATCTTACAGGCTGGCAGGACACGGCCGACGAATTCGCGGCCGGGGCGGCGGCAAAATGGGAATGCCCGGCGTGTTTGCAGACGTTCGGAGACGAAGAGCGAAAGCGGATGCACGGGCAAACGCTGCTCGTTCACCGCGGACAGGAGGTATCGCCGGACGGCGAGATCACGGGGGACGTACCGCAGACGGAGACCTTCGGGCTTCAGTGGTCTGCGTTCGACAATCCATTTATTCGGACATCGAGGTTGGGAAAAGACGAATGGCTCACCAAGCGTGCCGTCAACCAGGATTCTGCCGAGCGGGCGGCGCGGCAATTTATCTGGTCGATTCCCTACGAATCGGCAGACATCGACCTTACGCCGGTCGACCCAGAAGAGATTCGCAAACGCATGACCATAGCGAAGCAGGGCATCGTACCGGAGAATGCTCTAGCCGTGGTCGTTGGGATCGACACCGGAAAGTATCGGATTCACTGGGTGGCGCTGGCGGTCTTGCCGGAAAATCGGGCGGCGGTGATTGACTACGGTGAGCAGAAAACGGAAGCGAAGACAGTCGGGACGCTGAAGGGGATGTTCGATGCGTTCGCATTGTTGCGGGTGCATTTTGACAGCGGCTGGCAGTCCGCCGACGGGCACGTTTGCCAGCCGCAGCAGGTCTGGATTGACAGCGGGTATCACGAGCACAAACAGCCGGTGTATCAATTTTGTGATGCCACGAATGCGGAGATCGGGCGGGAGTTCGGCGATGAAATTTACCGGCCGACGAAAGGCTTTGCCGAGGCTCACAAGCAGATGACGCGGTATTACAAGCCGCGCGAGCTAACGAGTTCTGTGCAGTATCTCGGCGAAGAGTTTGACTTGCGGTTACAGGTGGACGACCAAATCTATCTGGTCCACGTCAACGCCGATTTCTGGAAGGCGAGAGTACAAGAAGGCTTGTCGATGGAGTTGCAGTCCGCCGGGGCCGTGTCGCTGTATTGGACGCCCGACCAATACCAACACCAGGAATTTGCCCAGCAAATTGCGGCGGAGAAGCAGGTCGAGGAGTGGCACCAGGATCGAGGATTTATGAAGGTGTTCAAGGTGCTGCAACGAGAAAATCACTACCTGGATGCAACCTATCTCGGGCTTGCGGCTGGGCAGTTTGTTTGCGAGATGAACGAACGCGATCAGCATGTAGACGATTACACAGGACCGATTGTGGACCTTGGGAGGTAACACGGATGGCGAAGAAGACGAGTAGACGAGCAGACACTACCAGCCCGGTGGCGAAGGGGACCGCTATAATCGAGGTTCCCCTAGGGGTTGTTGGCAACGGCGAATACCTGTCACGACACGTTGAGGCCCGGCTGAAGACTCGCGAGCAGCAGCTAGCGATGAAGCGACTTCTGCGTGGACTTCAGCAGACGGGCGCCACGACGAAGGACGGACGCCCGGTGCAGCGGCCTGGGGAAGTGGTGCGTTGGATGCTGGAATACATATCCGATTCGGATTGACCGTTTTGGTATTCTAAACCGGCGGCCCCCTCGCCTATCATATCACTATGGCTGCCGAATCTCTGGAAACCACTCTCGCCGCGTTCGACGAAAACGCCGACTACGATGCTGATGCGTCGGTCGCCAAAGCCAAGCTGTTTCGTACCGCCTGCCGGCGATTGATCCCGAAACTGCCTTCGCAGGCCAGCCGGGGTGGTAGCGGCGGAAACCAGAGTTTTGGGTTCCGGCTCGACGAAATCCGCGGGATGCTGCAAGAGGTGGAGGCGTGGCTCGCCCTGAATGACACGGATTCTGCCGCCGTGATTCACCCCGATTTTACCTTCGCGCGGGGTGATTAATGAGCCGCAGAATCGACATCGGCAGTCCGACGCTGAACGACGCCTTTGATGAGCTGCGGGCCGACTACGACCTGTCCAAGCAGACCCGGTTCCGCCGCTCGCGTTCCGGGGTCTCAGCCGTCGGCAAACACGCCGACTACCACTATCGTTCGGAATCTCAGTTTTTCCGCGCGATGGAACTCAGCCGGGACATCGACCGGAACGATATTGTGGTGGGCCAAGCCGTCGATCGCCT
>JABMRP010000461.1 GCA_013202535.1 Planctomycetota bacterium | reverse complement strand
TGTTTCCCATGTGGGATGATCCGGAAAACGATCCGGCCTCGCACAGCCGTGATTATAACACGGCACGCCCCTCCCGCGTCCACTATTGCGCATGGTTTTCTGCCGTTCTTCCCCCGTAGCCACAATTCATGGCTTCCGACGGCCCAAGTACCGACCGGCTCGTTGAAAAAGTGGGGATACGTGGGAACGGGCGCCATGGGCTGCTACACGATCCGCAAACCGGCGGGTAGCGATTCGCCGAAGACGAGGCTTTGCTCCTCGCTGTCGAGGCGTCCGCCGTCGCGGACCAACTCGATGAAATGTCCCGGCGCGTCGCCATGATCGAGCCATCGGATCGCCTTGGCTCGCAATTTGGGCGGGATGTCGCGGTAGCGGTCGTCGGTCATTCGGGCCATCTGCATCACGGCCAACTGGCCCGGCGACTCGTCGTAACGCAGCTCCATGAATTTCGGCAGCCATCGCGAGACGGCGTCGATCGGTACGACCGTGTTCAAGGGACCGTGGAAAGGCAGCCGGGCGCCGATGCGTCCCAGGGCCCAAGCCAGCGCCGGGCGGACCGGTTCCATTTTGCGCTTGGGCATCAGATCGAGGATGATGCCACCCAGTTCGATTTTCGTCGTCCCGCTCAACAGTTCGAGCGAACCCAACAGCCGCCACACCTCGGCCGACTCGTGCGAGGGGAGGTTCATCTCCCCGCCGCCGCCGGAGCCGGTGGTCAACTGGCGGTGAAACTTGCGCAGCGGTCCCATCAGCGGGTCGGCCAGGGCTTGCTGCTGCCCGCCGGCCAGTCCGGCGGCGATGCGGCGCCAGAGGATCCACCATTCGGTGCGGCACATGGACGCCGGATGCACCAGCTTGCCGAGCAACGTGCGCCAGGTCTCGGCCACCCGCCAGTCGTCGACCGCCAGACCGTAGCCGGGTCGAAGCGAAAACCCCAACAGGTTCAGCCATCGGGCTTCGTGCAACGGGCTGCGTCGCCGGCCCGGCTCGACTTCCATCAGGGCTTCCCACATCCGCCGCAACAGCGAAGTGGGCCACCGGTTGCGGCTGCTCCCCAGCGCCCGGGCCAATCGCTTGACCAGTCGCTGGGGCTGCTTCGTGCCCTGCTCGCCGAAGGTCGTCTCGATCGCCTCGCGGCAGGCCTCCCAGGCGGCTTCGTCGACCACGCCCTCGGCCTCGGCCGCCGACTCGTGGGCGGCGACATCGGTCTGCGTGGCCGAGCGGACGTCGAACTGCAACCGCCAGCTTCGCCGGCCTTCGCTCTCGCTACACCACAGATCGAGCGTGCCAATTTCGGTGAGCCGGGCGTGTAGCTCGACCGATACACGGCCCGACTCGCTCTTCTTGCGCGTCTTCAACACCGTGCGAATCGGCGGCAGGGGCGTCATCTGCTGGGGATCGACGGCCACCAACTCGCCGGGCCGATCGGTCAGCCGGGTGCTGGAGACAAATAGCGGAAATTCGACCGGCTCGGAAATCAACAGATCGAACCGCCGGCCCGACATATCGACGTCGTGGCCCGGCTCCACTTCGGCCGGCACCATGCAGACGGCCTCCGGCGGATCGCCGTGGACGCCGACGTAATACGTGCGCGCCAAACCGGCGGCGATCCGCACGCCCTTACCGCGGCGTACCATGCCGTAATAGGCGGCCCCGCGAGCAACCGCCAGATCGAGCCGCTGGTAGTCCAACAGCAGCGGCTGCCAGTCCGGCGCGTCTTCGCCGCGGAACCAGCCGCAAAGCACCTCCAGCAGACGGCGCCGCAGCGATTCCGAAGCGAACAGCCCGCCGTTCAGCAGCACGACGTCGGGCCGGGCCGGATCGTGATCGTCCGGCGAGGCCGCTTCCGACTCGTCCAAGGCCACGTGGCGATGGGCCGTCAGGAAGGCGGCCAGGTAGCGGGTGACCGCCGCGTCGGGCGCAAAAGGCAGGCCGAACTCCTGAAAACCCGACTGGCGCACGGCCGGTTTCTCTTCCAAACCCACGTTGGGAAAGAACCCCTCGATCAGCACGTCCTGTACTTCCTGCTTTGTGACTTCGCATTGCAGTCCGCCGCCGATCAGCCGGGAACCCGCGCCGGGTACGTTGACGGTGAACGAATCGGGCGCGTCGTCGCCCAGCAGGGTCTCCTTCACCTGCCGGCAGCTCCGCACCAGCACGGCCCACTGGCGCGGTTCGAGACGACCGTCGCCGGCCAACCGCCCTTCGAGATGCCGGGCCAGCGCCAGATCGAGATTGTCGCCGCCGAGGATCAGGTGATCGCCGACGGCCACGCGATGGAACTGTACCTTCTCGTCGTCACCCCGACGGACGCGAATCAGCGTGAAGTCGGAGGTCCCGCCGCCGATGTCACAGACGAGAATCTTCTGGCCCGGGGTGACCAACTCGTGCCAATCGTCGGCATGGGCGTCGATCCAGGCGTAGAACGCGGCCTGCGGTTCTTCGATCAGCACCACGCGGGGTAACCCGGCGCGGGCCGCCGCCTTGACGGTCAGCTCCCGGGCGACTTCATCGAACGAGGCGGGCAGCGTGACGACCAGATCCTGCTCGGCCAGCGGGTGGCCGGGAAAGCGGGCGTTCCAGGCGTCGCGCACGTGGGCCAGATACCGGCCGCTCACCTCGACCGGCGAGAGTCGCTCGACTTCGGCCGCGCCTTGCCACGGCAACAGGTCGGCCGTGCGATCGACGCCCGAGTGACACAACCACGACTTGGCCGAGGTGATCAGCCGCCCCGGCACCATCGTGCCATGATCCCGGGCGAAGAACCCCACGACATGGCCCGGCTCTTGGTCGCTCCACGGCAGCCGCATCGCGCCGTGGCCCAGTTCCTCGGCCGCCGGCTGATAGTGAAACGAGGGGATCGTCTCCCGCGCCTCGACCTCGCCGGGCGCCACGACCTGCGGCACGGCAAACGTACGCACCCGCCAGGCGGCAGCCTCGGTATCGACGTAGGTGACCGCCGAATTGGTGGTCCCCAGATCGATGCCCACAACATAACGGGGCGATGTCGAAGAAACGTCGGCTGACACGAGCGATGGTCCTTGGTGTTGTTGACGGTGGGGCGGTGCCTAGCGACCCCAAACCCATCAGTTTAACAGTTTTTTCGTGTTTCATCACCCCCAGGCAGAGTGGGCATTTGCCTTGGAGATGTCGCACGCTGCCCCGGGGGAACTTCTTCGGCCGCTGTCACGTCTAAGGGATGGCGGATCCGGTCCCTTTGCAGGAGGAAAAGCAGATGTTCGGCATGAATCGTTTGGCAAACTGGGCAGGCATCGCGCTGGCGGCGGTTGCCCTCTCGGCGTTTGGTGTCTCGGCCATGGCCCAGAGCAGTCGGCATCATACGGGCGGCCACGTGAGCGAGTTGGCCGCGTATTTCGAAGACGTCCAGATCTCAGAGCCGGTCCGTTACGGTGGGCTGGCCGTCTACCCCGTTTTGTTGCGCGACGGGGACACGCTCCGCGGCAGTTGGCTGACCACCGACGAGGCGATCTCCCGCGGCAAGCTGAGGATCACCGAAAAGGGCGGCGGCAGCGTACCGGTGGTCGAAGTCACCAACACCAGCCATAGCGAACACATCTTCCTCCTCTCCGGCGAGGTCCTCTCCGGCGGCAAGCAAACGCGGACCATTCGCAAGGACGTAATCCTCGCCCCGGGCCAGCGGATCGACCTGAGCGTCTTTTGCGTCGAGAAGAACCGCTGGAGCGGCGGCAAGGGGTTTTCCTCGGGCGGTGCGCTGCTGCCGCAATCGATCCAGAAGGAACTTCGCAAGGGGGCCGATCAGGCACGCGTCTGGTCCGAAGTCGCGCGGAACAATCGGGCGCTGGGCGCCGAGAACGCCACCGGCAGCCTGGAGTCGGCGCTGCGTTCGCCGTCGGTGGCCAAGAAACTCGCCGACGTGCGGCGGACGGTGCTCCCGCGGATTCCCGACGGCACGGTGGGCTACATCTTCGTCTCCGGCGGTCGGGCCGTGGGGGCGGAGTTTCTCGGCAGCAACGACCTCGCCCGGCGACTCTTGCCCAAGTTGCTGGGCTCCTATGCCGTCGATCTGGTAGTCATCGGCAAACACGCACACGGCCACGTGCCCGAGCGCGACCATTCCGTGGCGATCGACTTTTTCAAGCGGGTTCGCGACTCCAGCAGCCAGCGGACCAGTACACCCGGCTCCGGCGCGGGCATTCGCACCCGGGGCGGCGGCCTACTGGGCGACGGTGTAAGCCTCGGCAGCCAGTTGGTCCACTACGGCGTACAGATCCAAGACCGGATCATCGTCGTACCGATGCCGCGCCACGACGTGTACCCGCGGTAGTCGTTTCGTGTTCCCGCCACACATCACGATCGGGCTCGTCCCGGCGGGGCGATGATTGACCGCTACGACCACGCGCATCCGGTAGTCTTGGACACTCGGCCGACGCGACCGCGCCACCGTGGCCGGGCGTGACGAGGTTGTCTATCTCGTCTTCTATCTCCAGTCGGCGGCGGAAACGCAAATGCCGGCGTCTTGTAAGCTCCACCAACGGACGCCAAACGCGAGCGGTGAGCCGATACTTGATCAGTAGATGCCAGAGAAGATTCGACCGCTTGTACAAATACGACATCGCCATGTAGGCCGCGACCGCGCGCCGATCTCGCGGCCGTCTGCGCCATATCGAACGATGCGAAAACAGCCGCCGGTAACACCATGCATAACCCTCGGACAATTGTTCGGCCGTCAGGTGCTTGGGACGAAAGACCACGTGAGCCGCATCGTACTGGCTCCAGTCTTTGTGCAGCAGCCGGCCTTCGGCTTCCATTTGCGAAAACAGCGGCGTGCCCGGATACGGCGTGAGGATGTTGAACGTGGCACACTCCAGGCGGTTCCTTTCGATCCAACGAACCGTCTGCTCGAACACGTCTTCCCGGTCGTGATCGAAGCCCAGGACAAAGCTGCCGGTCACCTGAATTCCGTTGCGATGAAACAGTTCGACTCGCCGCGCGTAATCCTCGGTACGGGGACTCTTCTTCCTGGCGTCCGTGATGTTGTCGTTCCGCAGCGACTCGAACCCGATGAATACGCCCGTGCAACCGGCCAAAGCCATCTCGCGCATCAACGACGGGTCGTCGGCCACGTCGATGCTGACCGCCGCGCTCCAGATCTTTTTCAGCGGCCGTAGCGCTCGGCATAGCTTTCGCAGGTACTCGGGCTTGGAGCCCAGGTTGTTGTCGATGAATACGCCGTACGGCTGTCCGTCGCGGACGAATTCGTCGGCGATCTGTTCCACGTCGCGCACCTGGTAGGGTATATGCATTCCCTTGGTCGACAGGTAACAGAATCCACAGCGGTTGTGACAGCCGCGCGTGGCGATCAAGCTTGTGGTCGTCAAGTATTCCTCACGCGCCAGCAGGTCGCGGCGGGGCGTGGGATCTTCTCGACTGCAGCGGCGAAAGTCGGCTCGATAGACGTCTTGAAGCCGGCCGGCCTCCACGTCGCGCAGAATCCGCGCCCACAACGCGACGCCGTCGCCGATAGCCAGCGCGTCGGCGTGCGGCGCGGCTTCCTCCGGACAGGAAATCACGTGCAGTCCGCCCAGCACCACCCGGGCTCCTCGCCGGCGATACCAGCGAGCCAGTTCGTACGCGCGGCGGGCAGTCGTCAGATGAACCGTGATGCCGACGACTTCGGGGCACGGATCGCCCGGCGGCGGGCCGTGCAGCAGGTTCTCGTCCCAGTAGGCGACGTCCCAATGACTCGGCGTACTCGCGGCAACGCTCGTCAAGGCCAGCGACGGAGTCAGCACGTGCTTGCCGAAACTGCCATGAGGGTCTTTGGGATAGAACGGATTGACCAGCAGCGCATGACGTCGCCGCACGGGCTCCGCCGTCAAGACCGGGTCAAGTTGCGGCGCGACGCGCATCGCTCGCGGCATCCACTTCGTTGGCATGGAACATTCCTTTCGATCGGCACACTGTGGCTTTGTAATGCAAAGTGAAGATACAAAAAAATAAGGAAAAGGCTACGCCGGCGACCATCCGCCGGAAAACTGCTGTCGACCGTCGTTGGATTGTGTTTCCGCCTGCGCATCGGCGACGACCTTCTCCAAGACACCGATGTACTCGGCGAATCGTTGCCGGCCGTTGGCGGTGAACCGGTACATGGTCTGCGGCCGTGGTCCTTGCTGTCCCTTCCAGACTTCGACAAGCCGAGCTTCGCTCAAGACGGCCAAATGCCGGCTGAGATTGCCGTCGGTGAGCGAACAGACTTGCTTCAGATCGTTGAACAACAGCCCGTCGCCATGGGCGGCCAGCGAGGCCAGGATACCCAGCCGCGCCTTCTCGTGCATCACGCGGTCGAGACCGTCGTACGCAAACCGTCCCGACTCGGAGCGTGGCTTGTCTGTCTTACGTTTGTCCGGCATCCGGCCGCTCCAAAGTCCAGTAGAGGATCGCCGCGGTCATCAACTGGCCGCCGCCGAAACTGATTCCCATCTGCCACGGCGACAACGCACTGGCGCCCTGTCCCCAAAGCAAACACCCGACACCGCACAGAACATAGTACAATCCGACCCAGAAGATTTGCCGCGGCATCAACCGGTACGAGGCGAAGAGGCCGAGGCCGAACACCAACGACCACAATCCCGGCAGCATCCAGGCGACTTGCGGCGCGCTGAAGAAGATGCAAAGCGTGAGCAGCACTCCCACCACGACGCAGGGGAAGAACTGCTCGACGGCAAGGACCGTCATGTCCCGGGCCATCGCCGAATCGGTGGTTCGCGCCCGCCACCACATCTCGCCGCCGGCCATGATCGCGCTGACGATGGCAACGCTGACCCACAGACACAGATAGCGCTGCAACTCGCTCCCCGGCGAAGCGACCCAATACGGCTGACACACGGCCGCGGCCACCGCCAACACGCCCGAACCGCCGACGGTGATCGCTCGATACCCGCGAAACACCTCGCTTCGCGCCATCTGCTGACGAATCTCGGCAATCTGGCCCAGCGCCTCGCGAAGTTCCATGGCGGCTTCCTTTGCAATCCCGGGAAACCCGATTCACTTTGCAATGTAAAGTACCATTCCTGGGCGGAGAAGTCAAGCGGAATCTGGGGTGGCACTCAACAGGGGGGTGCCTCAATGCGACGGCTATTCTCCGGCCGCCCCTGAGCGTGAGGCACTTGTAGATAATGCCTGTCCTTTTCCCGGACCTTCCCTTTTCCCGAGACGGCCACAAGCCAAGCCTTCCCTCACAGCCAAAACAGGTATCGTGTCCCGGAATTCGGACAGCCACAAGCATCGTCGACAGTGTAGCACCAAACTCCGTGTGCTACCCGACTGAACGATTGCCGCATCTTGCGGCGCCGGTCGAGAGCTTTCTTTGGTGTACGCCGAGCGTGAGAGCTTGAAAGCCTAGATCTTGATCCGGTTTCTTGTAACGCAAGCAAAACGTCTCGAACAAGAACTCGTGTTGTTGCCCATTGTCGTCGACGAGCGATACTTGTCCTGTCCCTAAATGCCCGCCACGCTTCCTGCTACAGTAGCTACCCAACGCGTTGAACAATTCCACCTCGGTGACCTTCCCAAATTCTTCTCGGAACTTCGCCGATTGAATTACGTAACGGCAGGGATCGGAAGGCTCGAAATCATCTGACAAGCGGATGGGATGAACGCTGACGATGCCCACGACCGGGCGTGAACCACAGTATTCTTCGACCATCCGCCACAGCGTAGACGTGTACGTGTTATCGAATCTTTGCTTGAGGTTCTTGAGGGACTCTATCGTCACTGGTAATGACATTACCTCCTCAACAAATCGTTCCTGCAGGAACAGAATCTGACCACACGCGTAATTCGCTTCGGCCTCGATTGTTGCGCAGCACGTGGGACTAAGTTCGGTATCTGCGTCTCCCAGCAGATAGTCCGCGTGCCAAGGGATAATTGCGTGTGCAGTCTCATGCACTTCAGCCCAACGGTGTTTCAGTGGGTGCAGATCCTGGTCGATGAGAATCCGTTTGCGGTCTGGTAGCCAGAGAGCACGAAGGTCGAACCTGCGAACCGCGTCAATCAGCAACGTAGGGCGCTGCAGGACTTGCTTTCCGGCGACTTTGATAGCATGAACCGCATCGCGGACAAATGAGTGGTCTACAGTGCTGTAGTACCGTAGGTCCAACTTGAGCCGGTCCCGGATGATTTGCAGCGAGAGTGGTGGTTCCGGATTGCCCACATCCCGAAGAAGCTTGGAAACTTGCTCGGTGATTTCTCGGGCATCATGGCCCGTTACCAGCGGGTTCTTCATCGGCCTTTGACCTTCAATCAAGTGAGTTGAGCAATGCCACGAATTGCTTGATGGCACGCCGCTGCTCCCTCGTCAGCGCGTGCATGTCTTTCCCACACGCCGCGAACATGACGGCTCCTTCAACAATTCGCTCGTCGGTTTTCCGGGTCAAGCCTGCAAGGCAGGCCAGTGACTTCGGGACAATCCCGAAAACATCCGCAAGCTGCTTGACTGTCCTCGGTTTAGGTTCATATCCGAGATCGGCTTCAATGTTTCTGATCTCTTCCTCATCGACCTTCGCCTTGGCCGCCAGACTCTCGACCGACCATCCCTTCTTCACTCGCAGCATTGCGGTAAACTGCCCGAAGACACGAGGGGCAGCGGACTCGGTCGCACCCATTTCCGCTGCTTGCAGCCTGTCGAGTGCCTGACGGGAATCACGTAGCTTTTCAGGGAGTTCTACCGCGAAAGCAGCTAACCGGGCTTCCGCCCGCTCTACTTCCTCGACGCTCTGCGGGATGATTCCCCCTTCATCTCGCAGGCACTCGTACAATTGCCTCTCAATGTCCTCTCGATTTGTTCCTTTAATACTCATCTATTTTCGCTCCCTTTCTTGGTGCTGCCAGGCCCCTAAGTCGCCTTCGTGAACGCCTGCTCGATTTTGTCGAGCGCTCGGGCGTACCTCTTTCTGAATGCGGCCTTGGTAATACCCTGGCGTGTGCAGATCCCTTCGAGTTCGTCCGAGGGCAATCGTGATTCCCCGGCGTCAGCATCGTAGTACTGCATCTTCAACCAGACGATTTCGAGCTCATCGGGGCTGAGCACGGTCTCCGCAACCTGCCTAAGTTGCGATTGCTGCTCAGCGACCGGCTGGGACCCCTCGCGCTCGAATTCTGACGAGGCCTCCGGGTCCGGCTCGTACACCGCTAAGTATTCGTTTCCGCGTGACTCAATCGCTTTTAGAAACTCCTTCCGGGCGATTGTTCCTATCCACGCCAGGACATGGTGTCGGGCAGCGTCGCTATCAGCATACTCACCTGGCCGAAAGGTCTCAGCGGCCGTCAGATAGACGCGCTGAAACGTCTGCTCCACGATGTCCTCGATGCCGACTCCTCGACCGACGAGGCTGCCGGCGTCCTTGACGCAACTATACACGAACGGCACATGCCGCGAGTGCAGTTCTACCCAGGCATCTGCTGCTGAATCCGGGTCTTCGTTCTTCCTCGCGATGAGCCCCAAAAGCTCGTCATCTCTTGCGTCTGCCATATTCATTTTTTTCTTCCTCTTTTGCCCCCTGAATGGTAGGTGATTCCCAGCCTTATGAATAGTACCGGCGAGTGTGACACAAAATCGAAAGGCCTGTCTGGCCCCAAGAACGCGGTACATGGGGCGGAAAAGCGGCGTGGGGCCGTCATCGGGGCTGGCGAGGATTGTTGCCAGCATGGCAGCGAGTTGCTGGTCACACGGGGCCGTATCTCTAACGGGAAGACGCTTTCTCGCTGCTGGTGGTCAGGGACAGACGCGTTCATGCCACCATTCACGAAGCAACTCATTACGAAAGGTGTGCTTATGTCTGTAGTGCCAGACAAGATAGATCGCAAGCCGGACGGCTGCGGAGCGTTTGTGCTCAACATCGAGGGCACCAAACACGAATGGCCCCGGGGTACCATCACCACCGAGGAGATTGCTCAGCTCGGTGGCTGGGACCCGGCAATTGGTGTCATTGAAATCGACAAACACAACAACGAACGAACACTGCAGCCTGATGAGGTTGTCGAACTCAAGCCGGGCCACGGATTTGCCAAGAAAGTCCGCTGGAAGCGGGGGTAGTCATGTCCGACCGCATCCAGCAAGAAATCGAGCTTCTCCGAAGCCAATTTCCTTCCCTGGAACACGTCCCGAACGGCAACTGGGTACGCATCCCCGCGTACCCGTTGCCCGTGGGCTGGAACCGCGACACTTCTGACGTCGCGTTCCATATTCCACCCGCTTACCCCGGGACCCACCCCTACGGAATCTACGTGCCCACCGGACTCCAGTTTCAGGGAGCGGCTCCAGGCAACTACAAGGAGCCTGCCGACAACAAGCCGCCATTCCCTGGCCAATGGGGCATCTTCTCGTGGCAGCCAAAAGAGTGGCGAGCCACCGCTGATCTCAACTCTGGCCACAACCTGCTCAATTGGGTCACCGGTTTTGCCGTCCGCTTCAAAGAGGGAAATTGAATGCCCTGCATCTATCTCCAAATTCCACCCACCAACTATCAGACACTCCTGACACACCTCTTACCGGACGGCTCCAAGTTCGAAGAGGCTGCCTTTCTCTTCGTCAAGCCGTCCGAGCGACAGGAACCGTCCGTTTTCGAGTACATTGACCATTGCGAGGTGCCGCCTGACGGTTTCTCCTCACGGCACAGCGACTATCTCGAACTTACGGATGAATTTCGGGCCTCCTTAATCAAACGGGCTCACGACCTTGGGGCTTCGATCGCCGAGTTCCACTCGCATCCATCGCCCTGGCCAGCCGCCTTCTCGTACAGCGACCGACTCGGCTTCAACGAATTCGTCCCGCATGTTCGTTGGCGGCTCAAGGGACGACCATATTTCGCTGTCGTTGTCTCCGCTACCGGATTCGACGCTCTTGCCTGGATCAACGGGCACGAGGCGCCCGTTCCGCTGGACGGGCTTTTCGTTGGTACCGAAATCCTCAGTGCCACAATGCTGACCATCCCGCAGTGGAAGGAATCTGATGAACGAAACACGCTTCGACCGAAACGTCCGTTTCTTTGGTAACACCGGCCAGGAACGCCTCCGAACTGCTAAGGTGGCTATCGTAGGCATCGGCGGCCTTGGAACACACGTTGTCCAGCAGTTGACCCACCTCGGTGTCGGTCATCTCGTCGCTATCGACGACGAGGATCTGGACGAATCCAATCTCAACCGCTACGTCGGAACGCGTCACAATGACGTAATACGGAGAACCCACAAGGTCGACATCGCTGAACGCTTGGTCAAAGAGATTGACCCCTCGATAGATGTCACCAAAATCCACAACTCGCTTCGCAGCAAGCAGGCGTTTACCGCCCTTCCCGGTGTTGACTGTGTGTTCGGCTGTCTCGACAACGACGGTGCCCGCCTCATCCTCACAGAGCTTTGCTCCGCGCACACTCTGCCTTTATTCGACCTTGCAAGTGAAATCATTCCTGATCAGCCGCCGCTCTACGGTGGCCGCGTGGCCGCCTGCGTCGACGGCACTGCCTGCCTTGCGTGCATGGACCTCATCGACTTCGATGAGGCTCGCACAGACCTCGACTCACCTCAATCTCGCCAAGACCGCGAAGACCTCTACGGCGTGGACCGTGAACACCTTGGGCACGCTGGGCCTTCCGTCATCGCAATCAACGGGACCGTTGCCTCGCTGGCGGTAACCGAGTTCTTCCTTTGGCTCACCGGAATCCGCCATCCAAAGCGGCTCCTTGAGTACCGCGGAAATCTTGGTATCGTCACCAAGAACACCGACCCACCCAACGAAGACTGCCACTACTGCAAGGCAATTCGAGGCAAACCCCAAGCCGCGAATATCGAGCGATACCTCCCAGTTCCTAAACAGCCCCGGTAGCCCCCAATAGTCCTTTCGGTGAGTGCCACTGGCGTTTCGCCCGGGCGATGACCGCCCGGACGGTCAACAATGCGTCTCGATGCCCAACACCGCCGGCACCCATCAAATATGACGTGACAAACTACTCACCCGGCCGGCTCGTCTGCCTTTTCGCCGACAAGGATCGACCGTTCCTCCGGCGGGGTCTCTTCTTCCGGCTCGGGCTCGGGCTCCGGTAGCGGCGGGCCAACGGAGTCGGGTAGATTTGCCCAGCCGTGGCGCGTTGCGAATTGCTCCGGCGTGAGCGTCTCCTGGCCGGCGGCCGTTTGCACGATGTAGACCAACGCGTTTTCCGCGTCCGCAAGCGTCCGATAGTGGCCCTCGGGGCTCAGGGCAACCGTACCG
>JABMRP010000460.1 GCA_013202535.1 Planctomycetota bacterium | reverse complement strand
GGGTCGCTGAGTATGGCCAGGGTGGTCAAGGCGGTCGGCGAACCCCGCGACGTCGTGATGCAGGCTCTCGGTTGGCTTGCCCGTGAAGAGAAAATCGTGATCGAAGACGAAGGCCGCTGCCGGATGGTCTCGCTTCGCTAGAACCAAAGAAAAGGGGCGGCCTCTCTGGCCACCCCTGAGGTAAAATTGCCGAGACGGGATTGAACGGGCCCTATGCTTCGGGTGCCGTCGTAGCGTCTTTCGCGGCCTTCTTTACATCCCGCTTGGCTTTGGACTCCGCTTCGGCCTGCTTGATCTTCTGCAACTGCTCAGGCGAGAGAAGGGCTTGCACCTTGGCGTCGCGATCGGCGACCAGCGCGTCGATTTGTGCTTGTAACGCCTTGATCTCTGTGGCGGAGTCCGCTTGAATCCTGTAAATCGCTTCCCGCTGCTCCTCGGTTACCACCGTGCGATAGAAGTTGGGCAAGCGTCCGCGTGGCTTGGCGCTTTGCTTAGCGGCTGGCTCAGCGGCCGGCTCAGCGGCCGGCTCAGCGGCCGGCTCAGCGGCCGGGTCTTCTTGTGCCCATCCACGGTCCGCCATGCAGCCGACCAACATCAACGCGGCCAAACAGGCCAAACTTCGACGTCCGATAGCGTGTGAAACGGCCATTTTCATCGTGTTTCTCCTTGTTCATCAAAGTTGCGGAAAGAAGAGAACATTCCAGCAGGGGGTACCCCCTTGCTGGAAGAACATCATACCCCATGGGGGTTCCGGACAAAAGAAAAAAACGGAAAAATACCGCTTCCATAGGGGCGGGGGTCCGTCACGAGGCGGTTTTGGCCCATCATGGCACCGAGAATGTCAAGCGCAATCTTCCCAACGGGCCGCTAGAGTCAGCCTAATCGCTACGACCGCAACCCTGGAGGTGTTGGCCGGCCCTTTGTCCCCGGATGGTTGGCCTTGGGGTCCCTTGTCGCGCACCGAGTTTCGACGTAGCCTAGAGTGGTTCCCGAGGCGGTGCTCGACAAGGTCGAGATTTCCGCCGGGGAAAAACGGCTTTTTGAGGGACACACCGTATCGAGAGTTTTCGCAAACTTTCGCGGTGGCCCATGTCGGGAGCCAGCCAACGGCAGTCTATTTCAGTCACCCTTTGAGCCCGAAACGGGGGAGTTACGATGGCCCGAGTTATTGTTCGTTTTGCACTGTTCATCGCGGTCTGCATGGTCGGCTTGCTGATCGTTGTCGACAGAGCCCACGCCCAGCCGCTTCCGGTGAGTGGCCTGGGGAGCGCGCCCGGCACCACCGACGAGTACATCGAACTCAAGGATGCGTGGACGCGATTTACCAACAACGACGTTGCCGGCGCGGTCGACTATCTGGAAGCGGCCGTGAAGAAGCACAAGGAACTGGCACCGGCCCAGGTGATCCTGGCCCAGTTTTTCGCTCGCGCCAACAACGCGGCCGGAATGCGCGCGTCGCTGGAGAAGGCGGTCATCGAAGAGCCGGACGATCCGCAGGCGTACGCCATTCTGGGTGACATGGCCCTGCAGGGGCGCCGCGTGACCGACGCGGCCGTGCTCTACGAAAAGGCCGCCGGTCTGCTCGAGTCGTTTGACGGCAGCGCCAAGCGGAAGAAGCAGATGCAACAGGGTACTGCCATGGGACTGGCCACGGTGGCGGAAGCCCGCGGCGATTGGAAAACGGCCCAAGCCCAACTCGAGGCCGTGGTTGCCTTGGCTTCGGATAACGCTCAAGCGCTGGAACGGCTGGGACGAGCGATTTATAAGCAGGGCGACGCGGACGCCGCGCTGGTGCAATTGAAGAAAGCCGCCGTGGAGAACGAAAAGCTGCTCACCCCCGAGGCCATGCTCGCCCTCTACTATGAGCAGGACAAAGACGACGAGAACTCCCGCAAGTGGATGGTCAAGGCACTCACGCTCGCGCCGGACGACCTCAAGACGCGCTTGGCCGCCGGCCAGTGGGCGGTTCGGGATCAAGAGTACAAGGAAGCCGCGACCCAGGCCGATCTGGCGTTGAAGATCGACCCCGATTCGCTTGCCGCCAAGCTGCTGCGGGGCGTGGTCGCCCTTTTCCAGAAGGACTACCCCACGGCCGAGAAGCACTTCCAGTCGGCCCACATTCAGTCGCCGGGTAATTTCGTGGCCAGCAACAATCTGGCGATCGCCCTGGTCGAACAGGACGACGAAGCCAAGAAGCGATTGGCCCGGGAATTCGCCGAGGTCAATGCCCGGCAGTATCCCAAGCAGGGTGAGGTCTTCTCCACGCTGGGTTGGATTTACTACAAGCTGGGCAACCTGGGTGATGCCGAAAAAGCACTGGTGCAGTCCGTGCAGATAAGCAAGGGTAAAGCCAGCGCGGATACGAAGTACTACCTGGCTCGCATCTACGCCGATCAGGACAACGAAAAGAAGAAGGAATCGGCCAAGCAACTGGCCGAGAGTGCCTTGGAGACCAAAGGCGCCTTCTCGCTACGCGAAGAATGCGAAGCCCTGCTGAAGGAACTCAAGTAGCAGCCCGTCATGGGCAAGATGCCTTGGAACCGACCAATCGACCCCGCAACGCCGGCCGTCATGCCGCGTTGCGGGGTTTTTTTCGTCCCCGGCGCGCAAAAAAAGATCATGGCAAACGATCCGTCGTTGCCATGATCTTTATCCTGAAACGGGACGCCCATGTCCCGCCCTCCCGGTAGGTCTCTGGTGAACTTATCGGCG
>JABMRP010000459.1 GCA_013202535.1 Planctomycetota bacterium | reverse complement strand
GGACAGGTAGCTCAGTTGGTAGAGCACTGGACTGAAAATCCAGGTGTCGGCGGTTCAAGCCCGCCCCTGTCCACTTCGCAAACCCCTTGTTACGCAAGGGGTTGCGTCGTTTCTTGGGGGTTATCCTTGGGGCCCCCTCGCTTGGTGCGTGCCTCCAGAACTCGCCCAGGAATACGGCCGAACTGCGCTGGGCGGAGGTCTCCAAACCTCGCCGTAGACGGCGACCGAAGGTCTCCACGACTGCGGGGTGGGGGTGGACGACGAACGCGGTCGGTCTCTCCATCCAGACGCTTGCCGTCATATATTCCAGGGGAGGAACCGGGCAAGCCCTGACACATCATGATGAACTACAGGTGATCGACCTCGGACCGGATGTCGATTTGCCCTTCGCGCACTTTGCGCCGGTGGTTGCCCACGGCCGACGCGCCGATGCTCCCGGAGTGCATGGCCACGGCGCGTAAAGCGTGGAATGCAAGCCTGACGGTGGCGACGAGCATGTTGCCTCAACTGGTTAGAGTGTTACGAATTGCGAAGCTATGACAAAGTCACGGAGATGACAATGACCAGAATCAGCAGGAGCCAGAGAGTGCCGACAGCAACCGGAATCCACATTCGCGTGTCTCCGTACTGAAGGAATTCGAGTTTCTGTTCGGTAGTGAGTTCACCGGGCTTCACCGATCGCTGATCGTGCTTCTCCACTACGATGCGGCCACTCGCGCAGTCGCGGAGAAGCTTTGAACGCAGATGTCCGTAAGCGAGTGCGATCGGTATAAGCATCACGCCGATGATGCCAACGAAGAATCCAATGGCCGCAAGCAATGGTAACTGCTTGATGTTGCGGTAGATTGAATCAACGCGTTTGGCTGCTTTCTTGTCCATCATGTGTGCCTTGGGTTCCTGCGCTGCGAACGCCAGCTAACTACGGCGCATCGAGCAGCCCCGAATTGTCAATCGGACGCGCCACGACCCGGTATCGTTCTCATCCAATGATGCTGATGGTAGCACGCAAGTCGCGGGGGTTCAACGGTCACTTCGTTGCTTCGCGGAGGAGGTTGAGATAGAGGTATCCGTAGTCCGTATAGATATCGCCCTCGGTGTAGAACTCGCCGGAATCCGAGTTGTCTTTGGTGGTCGGCGGCGCGGTGCCGGCCGTCGCTTCGATTTGCGTATCTTCGTACCACTCGTTGAACGAGTTCACCATCATGACGTTGCCCGTAAGAGGATCGACGTTCGGCAGCGCGACGTCACGGAGCATCGCGCGGAAGAGGTCCCCCTCGCGCGAGCCGGGCACGTCTTGGAAATAGCGGGCCCGACCGGGGTGGCCCTGCCGCACCGCCTTGTCGTTGTAGCCCGGGCTGACACAAGGGATGAAGCCCGTCCCGACGCCGTTGGCGATCTTTCGCGCGTTGGCGTAATTCTCCTTGAGCCGCTGGACCGCCGCCCGGGTGGCGCCGGCCCCTCGCAGCGACTGGCCGTAACCGTCGTACGCGGTCACTGCGTCCCAGAGCCGGGCGTACTCGGGGCGATACTTGGGTCCGAACACGTCGTCCCCGATGAGATAGACGTCCGGGAGTTGCTCGCGCAGGCGACGCAGCGCGTCGAGTCCTCGGTCGCGGAAATAGACGCGGGTCAGGTAGATGAAAACGACGGGCTTGCCTTCGATCTTCAGGTAATGGGGGTTCTTGAAGTAGTGCTCCGCCATGTATTGGAAGTCGTCGAGAAGGCGTGTGTAGCGGGGGTTGCTGAAGGAGCCGAACCGGCCCGTCGACTCGTACAGCATCGCGTATTTCAGTTTTCCGGCGTCCGCGTGGGTAAGAATGTGGTTCTTGAAGGCGGTATCCGTCTTGTGGTTCGGCCCCCACCAACTCACGGCCCAGAAATCGACGTTTCCCCGTCTGCTTTGGGCCAGATGGTCGGCGATCGTCTCGGCGTCCAGACTACTGTAAACGCCCCGTTTCGGCAAGTGCTTCGGCTCAAGGCGGCCGCGAAGCGTTTTGCGCGTCCATCCGACAGGCGCGGCGCTCGGGCCGACAGGCGCGGCGTCTCTCTCGGACACGGCCCTCGGGGCGCTGTACCAGGGGTAGTAGTAGACTCCGACGAAGGGTTTCTTCTCGTTCGCTCCCGGCAGACGGGAAGCTGGCCTCGCTGATGCCGTTTGATCGGCAGCTCTGGCCGGGGTGCCTGCCACCGCACCAAGGCCGGCTACTGTTGCGGCAACAAGGAAGTCTCGCCGTGCAAGTGATGTCTTTTTCTCTTCACGGTCGCTCATGCTTCCAACCATTGTTCGTTTCCAGTTGAGCTAGGCGCTCGCAGTAGATATCGCCAACGCGATACGCCGGTCAGTATACCAGCCGAGCTATTCTTCCTGGAGAATTGAAACTTGACTTATTCGCGCCAACTCTTCCCGGCCAAGTGCCCTAGCGGCTCACGTCCAGACAGATCAAGTCGCCTTCTCTCGTTCGACAGTAGATCCGGCCGCCGGAGAGGACCGGAACCGCCCAGCGGCCGCTCTGGCCGAGATTGGCTTTCGAGAGGATCTCGTATCCGT
>JABMRP010000047.1 GCA_013202535.1 Planctomycetota bacterium | reverse complement strand
TCTCCGCCCTGGATTGCTCGTGCTGAAAAACGGGGCGGTCCTACAAGGCGGGATCAGACAAATCGACCGCCATTTCGAGGTAGTCACCCCCCTCGGGCAAATGCGGATTCGTGTCGAGGACGTCGATTTTCGCTGTGGGAGCCTCGATGAGGCCTATTTCCACAAGCGGCAAGAGGTTCCCCCGGGCGAAGTCCGCCAGCATCTGAACTTGGCCGAGTGGTGTCTGGCACAAGGGCTGCTGGGCCGCGCGACCTTCGAGTTGGCCGCGGCCACGGCGACCGATCCGACCTTTCCTCGCATCGCTCTGGTGCGGCGACGCCTGGACGCGGCCGTGGCCCGACGGGACAACCCCTGGCAGGCTCCCGAAACTTTGTCGCCGTCCTCGCCACCGGTCCGATTGAGCGACCTGGGGCCCTCGATCAAGGAGTTGGACCGCCTGACCGAGGGGATGCCTCCGGGAACGATGCAGGTATTCGCCGGCGCGGTCCAGCCGCTGCTGGTGAATCGTTGCTCGATGGCCGACTGTCATGGTCCGGCGGCCGCGAGCGAATTTCGCCTTGCGCGTCTCCCTTCCGGCCAATCGATTCGGCGGATCACCCAACGCAACCTGTATGCGGTGGTCCGGCAGATCGATCAGAAAAACCCGGGTGCCAGCCCCTTGCTGACCGAACCGATTCGCCCCCACGGCTCGGCCAAGTTGGCCCCGCTTTCCACCCGGCAAATCACGCAGTACAAGCAGTTGACGGCTTGGGTCCGCCAGGTGGCGCGTGGCGATCTGGGCATCGCCGATGCCGCGCCGTTGGAACCGCCGCCGCCGCTCACGGCCCGCACGGTGCCAAACGTCCGCTTTCCCGAGGACAACGCACCGGGCAATCCGGCGGCAAATGGCGTGCGCCAGGCTTCGCACGAGGAGCCCGCACCGCCGGCCAGCCCGTTCGGCTTTCTCGCGCCGGATGACGCAACTGAGGTCCCACCAACGCTGCGCGAGCAGCCGTCGGCACTGCCGAGCGAGCAGCCAATGACACTGCCGAGCGAGCAGCCCATGACACTGCCGAGCGAGCAGCCCATGACACTGCCGAGCGAGCAGCCCATGACACTGCCGAGCGAGCAGCCGATGACACCTGCTGGGCGTTTGAAGCGAGGCAACCCCATGCCCGGCTACACTCCGGTCGATCCGTTCGACCCGGAGCTTTTCAATCGGCGATACTTCCCCGATCGAACGCCGCGCGGCGAGTGACGGCTGAGACTTCACTCCAGCGGCTCGATCTCGCCCCGGTCCAGCGATTCGAGGAACCAGCCGTTGGTCTCCAGCAGGCCGGGGAGCCGGGCCATTTCAGCCGGCGTGTACCAGTGGACCGAGGCGACTTCGGCCGGGTTGGGCATGGGCACCGCCTCGCGGGGCATTTCGGCAAGCCACCACGACAGCCGAACGTTCCACGGCGTGACGCATCTCCAAAGCCGGCGAATCGGCGCGACCGACACGGCCAGTTCCTCGCGTAGTTCTCGAACCAGGGCCTCTTCCTCGGATTCGTTGCCTTCGATCCCCCCGCCGGGGAAACAGTAAGCCCCGGGGGCGACCACCTGGTCCGAGCGGCGGATCACCAGCATCCGCCCGTCGCGCACCACGACCGCCACAGCCCCGCGCCGGCCACCTTGATCGGGAATTTCGCTCATCGGAGCATCTTAGTCGCCCCAGACGAGGTTGGCGAGAGGCGAAATTGACGTCCTATCCCCCCCAACCGGTCATTTCCTCCGATCCATGGACGACTTGCCGACCGTGTGCCATATTTGAACATTGACTCCCGTGTCTTTCTCCCCGGAGATTTCCGATGAGACCCCCGATCGCCACCTGGACTTTTTGGCTGACCCTGCTGGCCCTGACCCTGGTGGGCTGTGGCGGCGACCCGCCGGAGAGCCAGGACGAGACCGAACCGGAAAAGCAGCCGGTCGCCACATCGGCGGAAGACCCCGGCGAAGCCCAAGACAGGCTGTTGGCCGAGATCGCGGCGATCACGTCGGGCGACGGCCCCGGGGCGGGGGAAGTGTCCGCGCCCATTTTCGTGCGACAGAAGACGCTGACCGAGACCGACGACGCGGACAACGTGCTGGTTCGCCGCGAGGTCAACGTGCTAAGCGACGATAGCACCCAGAACCACGGCCAGTACACCCAATGGTATCCCGGCGGTGAGCAGAAGGACCACGAGGGAACCTACACGAACGGCCAGAAGACGGGCGAGTGGACGTATTGGCGCAAGAACGGCGAGAAGCAGGCCGTCGGCTCCTACGTCGACAGTAAGAAAGAGGGCAAGTGGACCCATTGGCGTAAAGACGGCACCTTGGAACTGGAAGAAGAATACCGCCAAGACAAACGCCACGGCACGGCCGTGAAGTACGACGAGCAGGGCGAGAAAATCTCGGACGTGAGCGACGAGGACGGGCGACAGCTTCCGTAGCTTGTGCCAGTGGCACGTGACCGCGAAGCGGTTAGTGGCTGATCCTGCACTTTGGCAATGCCTGTCGGAGCTTCTTCAGGCCTTCGTTGGTGATTCGCTCGCTCTCGCCGATGTACAGTATTCTCAGGTTGGTCAGCCCTTTCAAATGTTCCAAACCGGCGTCGGTGACCTGGGTGTGGGAGAGGTACAGTTCTTCGAGACTGGTAAGCCCCTTGAAGTGCTGCAGCCCGGCGTCGGTGATCTTGGCGTAGCCGGAGTACAGGTGCAGTTCTTTCAGCCTGACCAGCCCGTTGAGGTGCTCCAGTCCAGTATCGGTGATCTTGGCGTTGGTGAGGTCCAGGCTTTCGAGCTTCTTCAACCCCTTCAAGTGCTCCAGTCCGTCATCGGTGATTTGCGTTTGCCAGAGATTCAGGTCTTCGAGGTTGGTCAGGCCCTTGAGGTGCTGCAGCCCGGCATCGGTGATTTTGGTGTCAGCGAGGAACAGCTTTTCGAGATTGGTCAGCCCCTTCAAGTGCTCCAGCCCGGCATCGGTGATGTTGGTGCTAATGAGGTACAGTTCTTTGAGTTTGGTCAGGCCCTTCAAGTGGACCAGCCCGGCATCGGTGATCCGCGTTATGGTGAGGTCCAGGCTTTCAAGGTTGGTCAGCCCTTTCAAGTGCACCAGCCCGGCGTCGGTGATCCACCTTACGGCGAGGCCCAGGCTTTCGAGCTTGGTCAGTCCCTTGAGATGCACCAGTCCGGCGTCGGTGACCCAAGTCGAGCGAAGTTCCAACTCTCGGAGATCAGACAGCCCCTTGAGGTGCTCCAGGAAGGTGTCGTCGGTTTGGCGGCTATCGAGCAAATCCACGCTATAAATATGCGGAACAACACCAGGATCACCTAGCAGCTTTTCCGGCCAAGTTGGCGAATGCTCGGGGTACGACAAGCGAGCTTTCCCGTCAACGTTCCAAATCTCATCTCTGATCCTGAGAACCGCGGCCACCGCTTTTCGGTTCTTCCTGGCCCGTTGGAACCTGCTGCCGAGACAGCCGAAGACGACGGCCAGCACCAGCGTCGCGATCAGCAGCGTCCGCAGACTGAACTGATACCAACGGAGTTTTTGTTTCGGCGGACAGGAATCGTTCATGGCCATGCCCTCAAGTAGTGGAAGGCGATAACCCCCAGTGAAACCAGTAGCGGCCCAGTTGTCAAGCCCCCAGGCCCGTTGACGGATCTTCCGGCCGCAGGCCGTATTCGGCCCGGGCGTTTACGCCGGTTTGGTCGGGGCTGGGTACCCCATTTCCTTTTGCCCTGCAATGCGCGCCGAGGCCCGTTTACGGGGGTTCTCAATGTCGTGGCTTCAGCCGAATCATCGCGGACGGCTTGAGCCTGCACCACGAGAAGCCCCGTCAACGGGCCTCGAATCACGACGCAGACGTTCCCACGAACTCGGACGCGAACGATTGACACGGCAGGCGTACTTGGCTTACGCTACTTGGGTCGCCATCGTGCCGTTCCGCGTGACGTATTACCCGCGGGACGTTGGGGACGGCCGCTCACGGATGAGTCGCCGAAAGTCGCCGGGCCCTGATAGCGGATACCACGGTGCATTCGTTGGTCGACGAGTTCGCTTCGCAATACGGAGGATTTCATGCCTGGGAAGCTTGCCTGTCTGGTTCTGGCCTTCTCTGTCTGCCAGAACTCGCCCGCGGGCGCCGAACCGTCGGCGGCCGAAGCATTACTGGCCCACGGGGTGCGGGAAATCGTCTTTGCCGAGCGTACGTTTCCGCCCGACGGGCATTGGTACGCCAACTTTGGATACTTTTTTGACGGCCCGAAGAACGTCTGCTATGGGCACAACGGGCGGCTCTGCAAGCTGGACGTGAAGACCGGCCAAGTCACGAACCTCCTGGAGGACCGCCAGGGGGCCGTGCGCGATCCGCAAGTGCATTACGATGCCGAGAAGATCCTCTTCTCCTATCGCAAGGGCGGAACCGAACAGTTTCATCTTTACGAAATCAACGTCGACGGCTCGGGCCTCCGGCAGCTTACCGACGGTATCTTCGACGACATGGAGCCCTGCTATCTGCCCGACGGCGGGATTGTGTTCGTCTCCAGCCGCTCCCGGCGCTGGGTCCAGTGCTGGCTGGTGCAGGTGGCTACCCTGCATCGTTGCGACGCGGACGGAAAGAACATTCGCGCCCTCTCGGCAAATATCGAAATGGACAACACCCCGTGGGTCCTGCCCGACGGACGACTCATCTACATGCGATGGGAATACGTCGATCGTTCGCAGGTGAAGTTTCATCATCTCTGGACCTGCAACCCCGACGGTACGAACCAGACGGTCTACTTCGGCAATATGCATCCCACGGGCGTGTTCATCGACCCCAAGCCGATCCCCGGCACGAGTGAGGTCCTGTTCATCGACTCCCCCGGCCACGGACGCCGCGAGCACGCGGGATATGTATCGATCGTGACCGACAAGCTGGGCCCGGACGTCTTGTCCGCCAAGCGCCGGGTCAGCGAAACCGAGTACCGCGACCCGTATCCGATCTCCGAGAACTGCTTCATCGCGGCAGCGAATAACGGGATCGACGTTCTGGACGCTTCCGGCCGCGCATCGCGGCTGTTCACCTTCGACGGCACGATGCACGAACCGCGCCCGCTGGTCAAGCGACCCCGGGAAACGATCATTCCGCAGCGCATCGACCCCTCGAAGCCGACGGGAACCCTGGTGCTGGACAACGTCTACATCGGCCGCAACATGAACGGCATCGAGAAAGGCGAAATCAAGAAGCTGCTGGTCCTGGAGACGCTGCCCAAGCCGCTCAACTACGGAACGGGAATGCACGATTTCATTCCCATCAGCCACGGCGGGACCTTCACGCTGGAGCGTATCCTCGGCACGGTTCCGGTGGAAGCGGACGGTTCGGCCCACTTCGAGCTGCCGGCGAACCGGCCGTTGTTCTTCATCGCGCTGGACGAGAACAACGCATCGGTCAAACGAATGCACAGTTTCCTGACCGTCATGCCGGGCGAAGTGCTCGGCTGCGTCGGCTGCCACGAAGAACGCACAAGCACGCCGCGACAGATGCCCGCGGGTGCCCGGATGGCCATGCAGCGCAGGCCGAGCCGGCTGACGCCCGTGCCTGGCGTGCCGTTTATGATCGACTTCCCGCAACACGTTCAGCCGATACTCGACGCCCATTGCGTCGAGTGCCACAACCCGGACAAACCCGAGGGCCGGGTGCTGCTGGGCGGCGATCACGGCCCCGTCTATTCGATCGGCTACTTCACGCTCAGCTCGTTGGGTCTGGTCTCCGACGGCCGGAACCATCACGGCAACACGGCCCCGCGCGCTGTCGGCGACAGCGCCAGCCGGCTGATGACGATGCTCGACGGCACGCACCACGGCGCGAAGCTGTCTCCAGCCGAAATCGAGATGGTCCGCAACTGGATTCACGTGGGGGTTCCCTATCCGGGTACGGCCGCTGCATTGGGGACCGGAATGGTTCGGCCCAACAATCTGCCGCCGGCGCACGGGGCCGCTCGACAGCAGGCGCAAGCCGCGCATGACCGGCGCTGCAAGAAATGCCACGGCGATTTCCCGTCTCTGGAGCGTTATAGCATCGCCGGCGGCAACAACGCCGGGCACCGCAATCCGCATCTGGCCTTCAACCTGACCCGGCCGGAGAAGTCGCCCCTGTTGCTCGCACCACTGGCGCGCAAAGCCGGCGGTTGGGGGATGCGGAAACGGGGCGCCGACGGCAAGCCGGCCGGCGAAATGGTGGAGATCTTCTCCGACACCGACGATCCCGATTACCAGGCGCTCCTTGCCTACATCGAGATCGGACGGCTCTGCCTTCAAGAGAACAAGCGTTGGGACATGCCCGGGTTCAAGCCGCACCCGTTTTACGTTCGCGAAATGCAACGCTACGGCGTCCTGCCCGAGACGTTCGACCGGACGAGCGACGACGTCGACGTATTCGAGATCGACCGCCGCTACTGGGAGTCGACCTGGCACTATCCCGACGGCGGCGGCCCCGTGCTCTACGAGAACGAGAAGCTCAAGGGGACGCTAATCTCGCCCCGCGCCGCGGCAGAGACCGCCGCAGCCGGCGCGATCGAGGGGGAGTCGCTCAAGGTCGTTCGCTGCGACGGCGGTCGCCACTGGATCCAAGATCTGCGGAGTTATTCCGGCCAATGGAGCGGGAACAAGCATCTCATCTGGACCAACGGCAAGCAAGGCCAATCGATCGCGATCGAGTTTGGCGTGGCCGAAGCGGCCAAGTATGCCGTTACGCTCCGCATGACCAAAGCCCGGGACTATGGCGTTTTCCAACTCTATCTCGACGACCAGAAACTTGGCCAGCCGGTCGATCTATTCAGCCCGAACGTCGAGCCGGCCGATCCAATCACCTTCGACTCGCGACCGTTGGCCAAGGGCATTCACCGCTTGCGCGCCGAAGCGGTCGGTTCCCATTCCGACGTGAGCATCCCCCACGGCGTGGGCATCCATCTGTTCGGCCTGGACTACTTGGTGTTGACGAAGAAATAGCGCATCCCAAAGGCGGGTAGATTACCCCTTTCCCAAAGCCCGGCGCATGGCACTGCCCATGTCGGCGGGGCTTTCGGCGACTTCGATGCCGGCTTGTTGCAGGGCGGCGATCTTGTCGGTGGCCGTGCCTTTGCCGCCGGAGATGATCGCCCCGGCATGGCCCATCCGCTTGCCCGGCGGGGCCGTGCGGCCGGCGATGAAGGCGGCGACCGGTTTATTGAAATGCGCGCGGACGTACTCGGCCG
>JABMRP010000458.1 GCA_013202535.1 Planctomycetota bacterium | reverse complement strand
GCGCGCCACCTCGGCCACACGATCGGTGCCGCTGGCCGCCAGCGGCGACGTCATCTCGACCTGCCCGCCGAAGGATTGCACCTCGTCGAAGATTTCCCGGTGATCGGTAGCCACACAGACACCCCCCGGGCGAGTTGCTCCTCCGGCTGCCTCGTACGTGTGTTGAATCAGGGACTTGCCGGTTTGCCGCAGCAGCATTTTGCCGGGCAATCGGGTCGAAGCGAGTCGGGCCGGAATGATGACAAAGCTGGTCGGGTGGCCGCGAAGCGGTGCGGCGGCGTGCGACATGACGGGGTAACCTCTCCGTTTCGTGTCGGGTGGGGCACAACCGTGGTTCATATCTCATTTCCGGCACCTCGGACAAGCCCAATATTCGCGCAGCCCCGAGGCCATTCGTCTGCTAGACTTTCGAGGTGGGTCGGAGACCAGGGCGTTTCAGGCATTTCATGGAGAGGGCACGACCGTGTGTGGGATCGTCGGCTATATTGGATCGGCCCAAGCGGTCGACTTCCTCGTACAGGGGCTCCACCGGTTGGAATATCGGGGATATGACAGCTCGGGGGTGGCCTGCATGGCCCCTAGTGGGGTAATTCGCGTCAGCCGGACGGCTGGCCGGATCGCACAACTCGAGTCGCTCCTGGCCGAACAACCGGCCGTTGGCACCATCGGCATCGGGCACACCCGCTGGGCGACGCACGGCCGGCCGACCGACGAGAATGCCCATCCCCATTTAGGGGGAAATCAAAGTGTGGCGGTTGTCCACAACGGCGTGATCGAAAACTACCGGTCGCTCAAGGAGCGGCTGATCGGCCTGGGGTACGTGTTTCGATCGGAGACCGATAGCGAGGTGATCGCCCATCTGATCGCCAGTTGTCTGGAAGACCAGCCGCCGGTAGCCAATGCGGCCGCGGCCGGATATCAACCGTTGGTCAGCGCAGTGCAACAGGCGTTGGCTCAACTCCAGGGAACCTACGGGCTGGCGATTCTCTTCCGCGACTATCCCGAAGTGTTGCTGGCCGCCCGGCTCGGCAGTCCGCTGGTCTTGGGCGTGGGTGACGGCGAACATTTTCTTGCCAGCGATGCCTCGCCGCTGGTCGGTCACACCGAAAAGATCGTCTATCTCTCGGATAACGAGCTGGCGGTCGTCACGGCCGACTCGTTGCGGATGATGCACCGGGATCAGGGGCACGTGAGCCACAGCGTCGAGTCACTGGATCTGGCCGCCGGCGACGTCGATCGGGGCAGCTACGCCCATTTCATGCTCAAAGAGATCCACGAACAGCCCGAGTCGCTGAAAAACACCATGCGCGGACGGCTCGATCTGGACGAGGCGACGGCCAAGTTCGGCGGTTTGAATCTGTCGGCCCGGCAACTGCGCTCGGTACGGCGGATCGTGCTGACGGCCTGCGGCACGAGTTGGCACGCGGCGCTGGTTGGCGAGCATCTGTTCGAGTCGTTGGCCCGGCTGCCGGTCGAGGTGGAATATGCCAGCGAGTTGCGATATCGCAATCCGCCGATGTCGGACGAGACGCTGCTCTTCGCGATCACGCAAAGCGGGGAGACGGCCGACACGCTTGCGGCGCTGCGGGAGATGAAACGCAAGGGCCATCCGACGCTGGCCATCTGCAACGTGGTGGGCAGCACCATCTCCCAAGAGGCCGACGGGGGAGTATTTCTTCACGCCGGTCCGGAGATCGGCGTGGCGTCGACCAAGGCGTTCACGTCGCAGTGTGCCGTGTTGGCGATGCTGGCCCTGCACTTCGGCCGGCTGCACGACATGAGTTTCGACACGGGGCTGCGAATCATCGAGCAGTTGCGGCAATTGCCCGAACTGGTGGGCCGGGCGCTGGAAACCGACGGCCAGGCGCGCCGCATCGCCGAAAAATACGCCCACTGCAACAACTTCCTTTACCTGGGGCGGCAGTTCAACTTCCCCACGGCCTTGGAAGGCGCGTTGAAACTCAAGGAGATCAGCTATATCCACGCCGAGGGCTATCCGGCGGCCGAAATGAAACACGGCCCGATCGCCCTGGTCGACGAGCACACACCCAGCGTGTTTCTCATGCCGCGGGGCCTGGTTTTCGACAAGGTGATGGCCAATCTCGAGGAGATCAAAGCGCGCGGGGGCCCGGTGATCGCGGTGGCCGGCGAGGGCGACATGGCCGTGGCCGATCTGGCCGACGACGTGATCTCGATTCCGGAAGTCGACGATTTCCTCCAGCCGATCGTCATGAGTATCCCGCTGCAGCTTCTCGCCTACCACATCGCCGTGGCACGGGGTTGCGACGTCGACAAGCCACGGAATCTGGCCAAGAGCGTGACCGTCGAGTAGACGGCACCCTCCCCGGAATTTCCTGATGAACCAAAAAAATGGGGCCGGGCAGCGCTTTCCCGTGTGTGAGGAAAGACCACCCGACCCCGTGTAGCGCATCAGACGCTACGGTACCTATTGGGTATCTATCGGCGACGAGCACGGCGCACGATGAGCGCGCGCGGAAGAACATCGCGAGAGAATACATTTGAACTAAAAGACGAGCGTCAATGGCTGCCGGGCGGCCCCATACACCAGAGAAGAATTCCGAAAAGCTGCCGAAACGGCGGGCCACCCTTTCACTACGGGAATTCTACCCGCTCATCGGCCGATAGGGAAGCGCGGTTCGGCCAGAAAGCCGCGACGCAGCCGAAACGGCCGCTCGTCACCCCGCATTATCCTCCAAGAGCGCGCAGATTACCGTCGCGCGGTCCGTTCCCCGGTGCATGCGGTCATAGACGGGAACTCTCCGGTGGTAGCCATCGACCGACAACGCGAGGGAACCACCGCGCGTATCACGTCCAACGGCCCGTGTCGACCAGCGCCGCAAGCTGCGGGATGAGTCGGCGAACGGCGCGCCCGCGATGGCTCAAGCAGCCTTTGACCGCCGGCCCCAATTGGCCGAACGAACGGTGATACTCGACGACCTCGAACAGCGGGTCGTAGCCGAACCCATGTGTTCCTCGCGCCTCGGTCAGGATGCGTCCGCGACAGTAGGCTTCGATCTCCGCGCGAATCTCTCCCGAGGGGTCGCTGAGGGTCGCGTGACACACGTACCCGGCCGTGCGCTGCTGGGGGCCGACGTCGCGCAAGGCCTCCAGGAGCTTTTGGTTATTCGACTCGTCGGTGGCCTGGGGGCCGGAGTATCGCGCCGAGAAGACTCCGGGGGCTCCGTCCAGCGCGTCGACCGCCAGCCCGCTGTCCTCGGCCAGCACCCAGCGGCCCAAGTGCCGGGCCTGCCCGATCGCTTTGGCCGCGGCGTTGGCGGCAAACGTATCGCCCTCCTCGGCCACGGAGATCGCTTCGGGGAAGTCGGCCAAGGTGGTGATTTCCAGACCCACCGCATCGAGCAGGCGGATCAACTCCTCGGCCTTCTTACGATTAGCGGTGCCCAGGACGAGTTGCGGTCGGGAGGCCATCGATATCTACCGCATTCCCAGGAAGCGATTGCGATTCAACGTCGCACTGGCCGGGCGCCGCGGCACGTAGACCGGCTGCGGTTGCAGGTCGAACGTTATGCCCAGGAGTGTCTTGGGTTTCGATCCCAGCGTTCTGACAGCCCCCAACGTGGACCAGTTTTCGGGTTTCTGATGGACTTGATCGAACGGCGTCGATTGGCCCATGGCGACGTTCGTCTCGACCCCGAATCGTTTCATGATGGCATGAATGGCCGGATTGATTTCCGTCTTGCCGTCGGCCCGGGGCGTGCCGACCGAATTGAAACTGCCCACCGTCCCCAAGCTGGCCTTCTTATCGTGGAATTCGTAGGCCTCGTAGCCTTTCTCCCGCAGGGCCATCGTCAGAGTGTGTGCCTTGATGGCGGCCTCCGCCAGTTGGCTCCCATGGGCTGTCCGCCCGATATTGGTCGATTGAATCTCCGCCTGATTCATGGTGGTTCGGCCGGTAAAATGGGCAACCTGGACCGTGTACTTGCCCGGGCAATCGAGCAGGTTGTGCTCGACGCCCTCGTTCATGTCGATCACCAGTTTGTCGATCCCGGCGGTCTGGTTGAAGTACTCCTGGGGAATCAGCGGGTTGGTGGTCATCATCGCCCGGCCCAGAGGCCCTCGCTCCTTCTTCGCATTGTCCTTATCCACGTGGACCCTGTGCTGCATCTCCCGCAACCCGCCGAGGACACGGGTCGTTCGTTGGCCTTTCTTCAACTCCATGCACTCGGGATAAATGTTGAATTTCAGTCTTTCCAACACGCGTTGCGCGTCGGGATCGTCGGAGTCCATATAGTCGCCGATCAGAACGGCAACTTCCCGAATCTTGGATTGGCGGTACCGCCCGATCTTCGGCGTGCCGGACGAATAGATTCCCAAGGTCTGGAATGTTTTCTCCAACTCGAACTGCTTGACATACATGTAGGCCCGCAACTTGTAGCGGCCCCGCAGCTCGTGAACCAGCACCTGGGCTTCATCCTCGTCCCCTTCGCCGGAGAACGAACAGACCTTAATCAACCAAGGGCCGTTGGCTTCGGCCAGCAGATAGGGTTTGGCCGGGTCGTTTTCCACGCTGCTGGAGAAGAGCAGTCGATCCAGTGGTGACTGCCCGGCGGCCGTCGAAGAAAGACCGCCGATCAACAGGACCGTCATCGTCACCAGACAAGTCACCCGTAGTGTGTTCATCATGTCCACCTGGGAGGGGGGGGGTGCGACAAAGCATCGCGCGGACGCTACCCCGGGATTGGAGAGTCGCGGGGCAAAAATAGGCGGGGCGGAGTCTAGCAAATCCCCGCTGGCCATGCCAGGGCGATATTTGCACATCTACAGCGGCATCTCACGACACCCGGATTTGTGGGTACCATGGGCTGGCATGGCAACTTTTCTCGACTTCCCGCGCAATCTTGGCCCGAGGAGCCGGTCTTCGTCACGGCAGGGTGAATTGTCGGGAAACTCCGGTGTTTCACCTGGAGCCTTCGCCCGAAGGCACCACCTCGTTCAGTGATTCTCGCAAAGGAGACGAAAGATGTTCCGATCCATCGTGTGCGCGGCTTTGGGTTTCTGCGTGTTCAGCTTTGGCGACTTTTTCCCGGCACAACAGGCCCAGGCAGGGATTTTCGGCAACCGATTCAAGGCTCCGTCGACCCATCAACGGTATTCCGCCAGCAGTGCCCGACAGGCACAGTTGCAGCGGCAGATGCACGCGCGCTCCCAGCAGACTCTTAACCCGTCTCGATACTCGTCGCAGCAATCCTGGCAGAACCGTGGCATGAGGAGCACCTCGAACCAGCACCGCTACACACCGCCTTCGTACCACCGCCCGACCACCCCGTCCTTCCACCGGCCGAGCACCCCGTCCTTCCAGCGCCCGACCACCCCGTCCTTCCACCGGCCGAGCACCCCGTCCTTCTACCGGCCGAGCACTCCGACGTATCGTCCGCCGACTCCGAGCTTCCACCATTCCTTCTGAGCCCCAACATGCGTGTTATCCCCGGCACTGGCGCCGGGGTTAACCCGCCTCGCACACCAGCCGGTCGCCGGCCAGCCGCAATGCCACCGCTTCGACGAGCCGGCCGATCTGGCCGGTAGTTCCGAGGAGTTCCGCCGGAACATATCGCCCCGAGGTCCCCCACAGATAGCCCGGGCGCCCCACTACGGCCGATTCGACCAGTACTTGTATCCGGTCCCCGCAGAGGCTCTCGAAAAACGACGCGCGGAGCCGCTGACCGATCTCGGCCAGGTGGGCAGCCCGTTCTTGCTTCAACTTCCCGGGCAGTTGGTCGGGCATCTCGGCCGCCGCGGTCCCCGGTCGCCGACTGAACCGGAACACATGGATCTTCGAGAATCCCACCTCTTCGGTCACCCGGCAGGTGTCGGCGAAATCGGCGTCCGTTTCGCCGGGAAAACCGACGATCACGTCGGTCGTCAGCGCCGGCCGGTCCAGTACTCGGCCGATTTGGCGGCAATGCTCGACGAATTGTCCAGCGGTCGTTCGGCGCCGCATTCGCCGCAACACGGCATCGGAGCCGCTCTGCATGGAAAGGTGCAAATGGGGGCAGATGCGGTCGGGCCGATCGGCCAGCGCGGCGAGCAAGTCGGGCGTCACTTCGGCCGCCTCCAGACTCGACAGTCGCAGCCGAAACTCCCCTTCCAACGCCGCGATTTTCCGCACCAATCCCGCCAGATTGGCGTGCCCGTCATCCGATGCGCGATCCACGCCGTAGTGGCCGAGGTGGATGCCCGTGAGCACGATCTCCCGATGCCCGCTTTCCACCAGACGGCCAATCTCGGCCAGCACGTCATCGGCCGGCCGGCTGACCAACTCGGGTCGAACCGTCGGGATGATACAGTAGGCACACTGCATTCGGCATCCGTCCTGCACCTTCACGTAGGCCCGATGACGCGAGCCAAACGTCGAAATGCCCGAGGGAACGTCGGTCAGGCCGAATCGGGCCAGCAGGTCGGGTAACCGGGCCTTGTCGGTCACGACCTGTGCGACGCCCGGCAGTTGGGCGACTTCCTCCGCCGCCCGCGTGGCGTAGCATCCCATGACGACGATTTCCGCATGCGGATTCTGCCGGGAAAGCTGCCGAATCGCCTGGCGGCTCTTTCGATCGCCCTCGATCGTCACGGTACACGTGTTGACCACGCACAGGTCGGCCTCTTCCCCGTCAACCGCCTCCCGGTAGCCGGCGCGCACCAATCCCTGACGGACGTATTCCGTTTCATATTGATTCACCTTGCAGCCGAGGGTTACCGTCTTGAGCGTGGGCATGGGGAGCGGTTTCTTCTTTTCTTCCAACTCGGAGTGCCATATAGTAACCCGAAGCGTAAGCGAGGGACGGCCAACGAGTTCCCTCGCTTACGCTTCGGGTTTTGATCGCCTCGTGAATGATCCGAGCCAGCCCTACTCCCCCGGCATCGCCTCGATGGTTGCCCACATCGAGCCCAGACAGCCGTCGATCAGATCGTCCTTGCCGTAGGCGTGGATCTGGTCGCGTTTCAGTTCGGCATGCTCCCGGGTCGTGGTCAATACGATGACCCGGCCGCGAGTGTCCACCTCAAGGGCCATCTGGTAGCCTTTCTCCGTGGGATGACCGAAAAGGCTCATCAGCATGGCGATCACGTAGGCATACGTGTGGTCGTCGTCGTTCCAAAGAATCACGTGATAGCGCGGCTGTCGCTTCGGCCTGGCATCTTGCCGCCGACGTCGCACGGGCTCGACGACCGGTTGCTCGACGCTGTCTCCCGGAAGTCCGGCCATGGTGGATACCCACATTTCATGCGAAGCAACTCTCGACCCCGATGGTCCGCTCACCTTGGCTCCATTATATTGTACCAGGGAGGGGCAAGTGAAGATCCCAAGCAAGTTGCCCATGCAAGTCATTTGTTTCCAGGAAGTTACGAATCCATGCCCACGATCGACCAGTACCTCGACGCGAATGTCCAGCGGTTCGAGGAAGAGCTTATCCAGTTTCTCCAAATTCCCAGTGTTAGCGCCGACACGGCCTGTTCGGCCGACATTCGTCGAGCGGCCGCATGGGTCGCCGACCAATTCGATCGGCTAGGCTTCACTACCGAAACAATCGAGACCTCCGGTCATCCGCTGGTTCTTGCCGAGTCGCCCACCGTGGCGGGGGCTCCGACGGTCTTGGTTTACGGCCATTACGACGTGCAGCCGGTCGAGCCGCTGGAGGCCTGGATCACCCCCCCGTTCGAGCCGACCCGACGCGACGGAAACCTCTACGCTCGGGGGGCAACAGACGACAAGGGCCAACTGCTGACCCATATCAAGAGCGCCGAGGCCTGGCTGGCGAGCGAGGGACGCCTGCCGGTCAACCTCAAATACATTATCGAGGGAGAAGAAGAGGTCGGCAGCGAAGGGCTGGAGAAGTTTCTGGTCGAAAACGCACGGCGGATGGCCTGCGACTGCGTGGTGATCAGCGACGGGGCCCAATTCGCGCCCGGCCAGCCGGCCATCAACTACGGTCTTCGGGGAATCGCCTACTACGAACTCCTCCTGCGGGGGCCCAACCGGGACCTGCACTCCGGCTCGTTTGGCGGGGCAATCACCAACCCGGCCAACGCGCTGGCCCGGATGCTGGCCGCGCTGGTCGACGACACGGGCAGAATCCGCGTGCCCGGGTTTTACGATGATGTCTTGCCGCTTTCGGCGGCCGAACGCGAGCAGTTGGCCGCGCTGCCGTTTGATGAAGCAGAGTTTCTCGAAACCAACGGCGTGACCGGGGCGACGGGTGAGCCGGGCTATACGGTGTTGGAACGGCGTTGGGTTCGGCCCACCTACGACGTGTGCGGCCTGTGGAGCGGCTATCAGGGCGAGGGAGCCAAGACCGTCTTGCCGGCCACCGCGGGGGCCAAGTTCAGCTTCCGCCTGGTCCCCAATCAGGACCCCCGGAAGGTGACCAAAGGACTGCGACAAATGCTCACCGAAGCGTGTCCGCCGGGGATCGAGATGGAGTTGGTCGAGCACCACGGCGCGCCGGGCGTGCTCGTTCCGCCGGAGAGCCCGTACGTGCAGGCCGCGGCCCGTGCCATTGAGGACGCTTTCGGTTGTCCGCCCGTTTTCACCCGGGAGGGCGGGTCGATTCCCATCGTTTCGACCTTTCGCGAAACCCTCGGAGCCGATACGCTACTGATAGGTTGGGGCCAAGACGACGACAACACGCACAGCCCCAACGAGAAGTTCTCCCTGGCCGATTTCCACCGCGGCATCCGCGCCAGCGCGCGGCTGTGGGCCGAGTTGGCCAAGGTCAAGAAGTAAGCCTCACTCTTCCCGATACCCTAGTCATCCAACCACAACGTCCCACCATGCTCGACAGCAAATACATCGTTGAAAACGCCGAACTCGTCCAGCAGAACTGCGTTAATCGAGGCGTCGCGGCCGACGTCAGCCGGTTCGTGGAACTCGAAGCCCGGCGCAAGACGCAGCAGACCGAGGTCGAACAACTCAACCGTCAGGCCAACGACGTCTCCAAGTCGATCGGCAAGACGAAGGACCCTGAAGAGCGGGAAGCGCGAAAGGCCGAGGGACGACGCCTGCGCGAGCAAAAGAGCGAACTAGAAAAGCAACTCGACGAAATCGTCGCCGAGTTGAAGTCGATTCGAGGTGGCATCCCCAACATGTCGCATCCCGACGCGCCGATCGGGAAAGACGACAAGGCCAACCTCGAACTCTTCCGCGGCAAGACGCCCCCGCCGCAGTTCGATTTTCCCGTGGCCGACCACGTCGAGTTGGGCGAGCGGCTCGATCTATTCGACTTCGAGGCCGGCGCCCGAGTTGCCGGACACGGATTCTACTTCCTCAAGAACGATGCCGTGCGGTTGGAATTGGCCCTGCAACATTACGCCCTGGAGGTGCTCAGCCGCGAGGGGTTCACGCCCACCGCCACGCCCGATCTGGCCAAGAACTCGGTCCTCGAAGGCACTGGTTACATTCCCCGCGGGCCGGAAACCCAGATCTACAGCATCGAAAACGCCGACCTCAGCCTCGTCGCCACGGCCGAGATCACGTTGGGCGGTTGGCTGGCCGGGCAAACCGTCGACGCCCAAGAACTACCCATCAAGATGTGCGGCATCAGCCATTGTTTCCGCACCGAAGCCGGCGCACATGGTAAAGCGACCCGCGGGCTGTATCGCGTACATCAGTTCACCAAGGTCGAGATGTTCGCTTTCACCTTGCCGGAAAAGAGCG
>JABMRP010000457.1 GCA_013202535.1 Planctomycetota bacterium | reverse complement strand
GTCCCAGCGAGCCAGCAACTCCGCCGCGCCGGATGCCGGCGCCGAGGCCACAGCCGTGCTGCAAACCAGCGCAATCGACAGCGAGCAAAGGCAAAGGGGTTGCATGGAAGCCGCTTCACAAGTGACAATCGTTGGTTTCCGACCCATGGTTTCCGACGCTGTATCGAACACCAAGCCTACCCACACCGGTTCGGGGTTGTCAACTTCATGCGTGATTTATCCAAGCCGATCCTCCTGATCGCCGCGATCCTGGCGTTGTCGATCCTGCCTTTTCTCATTCTGGGCGAGTCGTTCGAGGGGCAGGTCGAAGGGTGGCTCGACGAGTCGCTGCCGCCGTACCTGGTGGCTGCGATGGTGATCGGTCTTCTGGCCGGCGACGTATTTCTGCCGGTCCCTTCGAGCGTACTCAGCACGTTTGCCGGCAATCGGTTGGGGTTTCTTGGGGCCACGGCGGCGTCGTGGCTGGGGCTCACCCTGGGGGCCGTTCTTGCCTTTGCCCTGGCCCGTGCCTTCGGCCGCCCTTTGGCACTACGCTGGACCACCCAAGAGGAGCTAGACCGCATCGATCGGCTCAGCGGCCGGTTCGGGGCGTTGGCGCTGGTGCTGGCCCGGCCCGTGCCCGTATTGGCCGAGGCCAGCGTGTTGCTGATGGGAACGACACGGCTGTCGTGGGGCCGTTTCTTCGTGGTCATCGCCTTGAGCAATTTGGGCATTGCCGTGGTCTATTCGGCGCTGGGCGAGGCGGTACAGCTTCCCGTGGCCCTGGTCGCCTCGATTGCCCTACCTCTGGCCGCGGCGGTGCTGGCACGCAAGCTACTGATTCGCCGGTAGAGCCGCGGGACGGACGCGATTGCTCTTACAACGTGGCCATGTCGACGTTGTTGAAATTGCGGTCGTAGTAGCCCATGTAGTGGACTTTGCGTTCCAGGGCGACGATCACGGCCGCGGCGAAATTGACCCCCTCGAAGCTCTGCGCGCTTCCCAATCCCCCTGGAGAAAACACGTTGATCTCCATCAGCTTGTCGCCGGCGATATCCAGGCCGACGAGGAACATTCCGTCCTCGACCAGTTTGGGCCGCACGATCTCGGCGATTTGCAGCGCCTGGTCGCCGATCTCGGCCCGAGCCTTGACACCGCCGGCGTGTATATTGCTGCGAATGTCGTCACCTTGCCGCTGTCGGCGAAAGGCCGCGTACTTGTTCCTATGACGTAGCGGCTGACCGTTCATCATGAACAACCGGGTATCTCCCTGGGCGGCGTCGGGAAGATACTCCTGGGCGATGATATATCCGTCACGGGCCACCGCATCGACCATCTGGTTGAGGTTTCCCAGATCATTGCCACGGACAAGGAATACGCCCTCGCCACCGGAGCCCTGCAGTGGCTTGATGACAATGTCTCCCCGGTCTTTGGCAAAGGCCTTGATTTCACTCCGATCCCGCGTAATCAACGTGGTGGGGCGCACGGCCTCGGGAAACAACTGAAAGTACATCTTGTTGCTTGCCTTGGCCAACCCGTTGGGGTCGTTCAGTACGATCACGCCGCGGCGCATCGCCGCCCGGCCGAACATAATGCCGGTCGGCTGCGCCCAGGGCCGGCGTTTCCCGTCCACCGCGGGATCGTTACGCAACATAAGCACGTCGAGATCGTCGACGCTGATCCGCTCCACGCGCGCCTTGCGTCCCTGCAATTCGGCCAAGAACGCACTGCCCGACTTGTGGTTCGTCTTGGTCACGGTGCGTGCCCGAGCGCGAACTGCGTCGTCGGGGTCGAAGGCCAAGTCGCCGGCACCGATCAGCCACGCTTCGTGGCCGCGGTTCACTGCGGCCATTGCCATTCGGGTGGTGGTGTACGCCGCCAACTCCGTGTGTACATCGTTGACGAAGAACCCTATTCTCATCTTGTTTGGTCCTGGATTAGTTTTTCCATGGCAGCCCCCTGGCGTAACCTTGCCAGTCTATCACGAACATCCGGCTTGTCCAGGTATCTTGGGCGAAGGGGTGGAGACCGCAGGATCTGCCGAAGTTGAAGTTCCCTCATGAGAGGGACGTGATCGGCGGCGATCTTCCCCACCAATAGCGGTTCCAGATCGCCACCGTGCTCCAAGTAGGCGAGGATCTCGACCAATCCCTGCAAGTAGATCGGGTCTTTGGTCAAGCCGCCGCCTCGATACGCGCGGGTCGCCAGTGTGAATGCCGTTTGCTGGGAAAACTCACAACTTCGATGTAATAGGCGAAATGTTTCGACGAACGAAGCGCCGTCGATCAGATACCGAGCCGCCAGGACGCGCGCGGCCAGCAATCGCAACCGCGGGCCGCTCAAGCCGCCTACCAGGTATTCCGCCAAGACGGCCAGCCCTTCCTGGAGTACGTCGTATCCGGCCAGACCCGTGTAGAGTTGGCGGAAAGGCTGGGCCCGGCCGTTGTAGTAGGTTACCAGATGGGTGCCGATTTCATGCTGCACCAGCGCGTCGACTCGGTCGGCGGGGATCCGCGTGTGCCGGCCGACAAGCAAGTCGCCCCCGGAAACCAGCATGCCCGAGTAGATGTCGTTGCGAATGGCCACCGTGGCGGAGAACTCTGGATACCTTTGGCGGTAATACTCGATTTCCGCGAGCGCCCGCTTGGCAAACGCACTCGCGTCCCATTGCCGGCCGACCGCTTTGCCACGTTGTCGCGAGGGAATGGCCTCGAGCAGACGGTTGGCCTGTATCAGCAACGAAGGCTCGACATCCGGATAGATTTGGAGGCTGCCGAGCAGGAACCGGGGAGTGCCCACGTCCGCGAGCATGGTGATCCGGCGGTCGAGTTCGTCCTGTCTTTGGCGGAATAGATGCGCCAGCGTGGGATCTTCGATCCGCTCGATGGGGATGGTGTGCAAGCGGCGCTTCAATAGTTCCGGCTCGACGGCCAATGGGCGGTAGTAGAAAGTGGGCGCCTTCTCGAAGCCCGCGCGTTTGAACTGCCCCCACGCCGACTCCGTATTGATCGGCGTGCATTGAAGCAGGAAGTCGAACGAATCGCTGACGTCGGCCATCCGCCGGTCCACCTCCCAAACCGCCTTGACCATGGCGCGTCGCCCCAAGGCATAGTAGTGT
>JABMRP010000456.1 GCA_013202535.1 Planctomycetota bacterium | reverse complement strand
GTGCAACACCGCGGACATGCTTATCCGCGGGATGATATTCTGAGCGAGTTGTTCGGCGGATCGTCATAGTAAAACCGTTTAGCCCCGGCACTTGTGCCCGGCGTTGCGTAGGACAGTTGTTTCCGTTTTCCGTCCACCGCCGGGCACAAGTGCCGGGGCTAAACGGTTTTACTATGACGATCCGCCGAACAACTCGCTCAGAATATCATCCCGCGGATAAGCATGTCCGCGGTGTTGCACGAACGCTTCGGCCGCGGCGACGCCCAACTCTTGCCCGCGGGCCGTTGCGTGCCGGGTCATCGCGCCCAGATATTCGTCGATGCCGTGATGGGCCAGCAACCACTGGCGCTGGCTGGCGTGACAGGCCAGCATGGCCGTCTTCTCCTCCATCTGATCGCTGATGTCGATCATCGTTGTCGGCTCGACGGGACGGCCCAACGGATCGACACCCTCGGCCGGATCGCAATAGTAAAGATGGGGCACCCCCGAACCGTCGCGCAAGGGAAACGCCGATGCATTCGGGGCGCCATACAAAAAGCTCGCGGCCCGGGCAAGCTGCGACGCCATCTCGTGATCCAGCATGTAGTCGGCCATGGCGTGCGTGAAGACCAGCGAAGGCGTCACCCGGCGGAACAAGTCCATGCACTTCTGCAGCGTCGGCTTGTTGTAAACGACAAACCCGTCGCGCTCGTCGAGGCAATAGTAAGTCGCCCCGAGCCGCCGTGCCGACTGGGCGGCCTCGGCGGTCCGCGTGGCGCCGATCGCCCAGGGTGTCTCGGTCATCGTGCCGCAGTCGCCCGGTGCGAGCGTGGCGATATGAATCTCCCAGCCGGCCGCCTTTAAGCGGATCAGCGTGCCGGCGCAAAGAAACTCCGCGTCGTCGGGATGGGCCATCAAGGCCAAAACGGTGCGGTTTGGTGGATCGGGCATGTTGTCTACACTTGGTCTTTCTAAGCTTTGTCTCAAGACCCGTACGATGTCCCCCAGTATACGCTCGACAAAACACACGACAACTGCCGGGGCATCGATGGCGGTCAAATACGACGCCAAATCTCTCCTGGTCTGCCCGGCTTGCCTAATTAGACGCGGGGCTTGCAATGAACGGCCCGTTCGGCAATGCTAGGCTTTTGCCTGAAACTCCGTACGATGGCCCTCCGAGGCCGTCGCTATCACAAGACAATCGGGAGAACGACCATGAAAGACGGCAAATTGGGAGTAGCCATTCACGGTGTCGGCCAAGTGGCCTACGCACACGCCGCAAGTTGGGTGAAGAACCCGCACGTCGAGATCGTCTCGGTCAGCAGCCGGCGAAAGGAAAGCGCCCAGAAACTGGTCGACAAGCTGGGGCTCGACTGTCGGGTGGGCGACGATTTCGACTCGCTGTTGGCCGACGACCGGGTCGACATCCTCAATATCAGCGGCCCCAACCACGTGCATACCGAACAGGGCGTGGCCGCGGCCCAAGCGGGAAAACATCTGCTCATGGAGAAGCCGATGTGCATCTCCATGGACGAAAATCGCAAGCTTCGCGACGCGGTCGCCGAGGCCGGCGTGAAGAGCGTGGTCAGCTTCGTCTTGCGATGGAACCCGCTGTTCGAGAATCTCAAGTCGCTGTTGGCCGGCGGGGCGATCGGCGAGCTGTTCTATGTCGAGGTCGACTACTGGCACGGTATCAGCCAGTGGTACAGCGGCTGGGATTGGGCTCATAAGAAGGCGACCGGCGGCAGCACGATGTTGCTGGGCGGTTGCCACGCGGTCGACGCGTTGCGCTGGTTTGCCGGCGAGGAAGTCGTCGAGGTGTCCGCGTTTGGCAACAATATCAAGGGACTTTACGAATACGACGCCAACGTGGTGGCCGCGCTGAAATTCGCCAGCGGGGCGATCGGCAAGACGTCGACCCTGTTCGACGCCGATATGCCCTACAGTTTCAACATCGACCTGGCCGGCACCGAAGGCACGCTCCGCGACAACCGCGTCTGGTCGAAGAAGCTCTTCCCCGGCCAAACCGGTTGGAACACAACAACCACGATCCTGCCCGACTCGGGCGCCGTCGACCATCACCCGTTCGACGCCGAGATGAACCATCTGGTCGATTGCATCCGCGAGGATCGCGAGTCGCACTGCAACATCGCCGATTCCTACAAGACACACGAATTGTGCCTGGCCATCGATCTTTCGATCAGCGAGGGGGGTAAGCCGGTGAAGCTGCCGTTGTAGGAGGGGTTCTTCAATCGGCGCGCGGCTCGCACAACCTTGTCCGCCAGAGAAAGGGATCGAGATGTGGCGATGCTCAAACTGTGACGAATCGATCGAAGACACCTTCGACAACTGCTGGAATTGCGGCGCGGCAAGCGACGGCACGGTCGATTTCGATTTTCAGCGCGAACCGGATGATCCCGAGGTTCCCGATCCCGGCGAAGATGCGGATCTCGATCCGGACTCAAGCGAATCCGATGCGACTCGTGCGTCGGGTTCCGACGCCGGCATGAATCGCCGTGAAGTTGCGGAACTTGTCTGCAAGACCCTTGCCCTCGTGATGTTCGCTCTGGCGGCGATCTTCTCTATTGCAGGCGTCGTGTTGATCCTATTCGCGTTCATTGTCGCACCGCTTCGCGGTTGGTTCGACGGGGACAACCTCTACGTCTCTCTGATCCTCAGCATTCCCATGTTCGCAACACTGATCGTGGGCCTTGTCTACTGGAAAGGGTCTAAGTCGATTGCCTCGCGAATGGTTTCGGCCGATCCCGCACCCGTAACGATTCAATCCGTCACCGTGCAGGATGCCATGATGGTCACGTTCAGCACGGTCGGTGTCTTTGTTCTCATTGACGGAGTTCGTGATCTTGCCGCTTTCGTCTTTGTTGCCAACACGAACGACTTCACAACGTCGGAATTCTGGTACGCTTCTCAAACATGGTCGACGCTGCTTTACTTGGCGTTGGCTCTGTGGCTGATGCTCGGGTCGCGAGGCATCGTTCGAGCGATACACTGGCTGCGAACCGCTGGTGTTCCCGAGCCCGGAGACGGAAGAGAAGACGAAAACGCCGCATAAGCACTGTATATCCGTTACCCGTGTCTCTTCCTTGTGCAGGCAAGCAGTGGCACACGACAGTTGCCGAGCAGGGCCACCCGCCAACTTTGGAGTCTACCCGATCGGCCGTTCTTCGATCGGTCGAACGGTCCACCAGCCGTGCTGGAGAATCAACTCTGAATCGGAATCGACGCGGAACCAGGCGGCAAATTCCTGTTCGACCGAACCGGCCCGTTGCGAGCGGATCAGCGAAGCGGTGGCCACGAGCATCGCCAGCGGCAAGAGCAGGATCAGGCACGCGGCCGCGACAACGAGGGTCGTGTCGGCAGCCAACCATTGGGCGACCGCCGCCAGCGTGAGCAGATTCATCAGCACATGGGATTCGCAACTCTTTCGAGCGGTCCATGCCGTCAATGCCACCAGACGTCGCGGGATCGGCGGCGGGGGTGCCGGTCGACCGCCACCGCCCCCTTCGACGATCAGCCGCCCGCGGACCCGTTTGAGCCGCTGAAAGAACGCTTTGTACCGCGCGTCGTGTTGCATCGCGATCAACAGCCGGGCAAGTCCCCAGACCAGCCCGCCGAGGAGCCACCACGGTTCGGACCGGCGGACGAACAGCCCCCAGCCGACGCCCAGCGGTACGAGCAAATCGACGAAATGGTGCATCAGATAGTCCAACTGGACGCCGTCCAACGAGGCCGTGCCCCGCAGCCGGGCGAGTTGTCCGTCGACATGATCCAGAAGATACCACGATTGGAGCAGCAGGGCTCCCAGCAGCCATCCGCCGATGGTCCCCCACCCCAGGGCGATCGCCGCGCCGACGCCACACGCCCAGGCGGTCAGCGTGATCAGATTCGCCGACACGCTCCAGCGGGCCACGACTCGGGTCACGTGCAGCGCGGC
>JABMRP010000455.1 GCA_013202535.1 Planctomycetota bacterium | reverse complement strand
GCGCATGGCAGCCGCGCGCAAAGCGGCCGCCAAACGCGCCGCCCAACAGCGGAAGAAGGGCAAGGGCAAGAAGAAGGGCCGTCGGTAAGCCGACGCGGCTCCGCGTCCCGGGGTCGCATCCCCCGAGTCCGAAGTGTCGCGTGTCACGACTCGGCCGTTTCTCGCAGCCGATCGACCCAGCAGCCCAGCAGTGCTTCGGCTTCCTCGGCGGTAAAATGCTGGCGACGGTAATTGAGCGTCAGCCCCAGTCGCCCGGCATACCAGTGGCAGGAGAAGGACGCGGGAGTGTACGGGCTGGCAGGCGGGGCCCCGTGGATCTCCTCCAACGTGAGTTGACCGGCAATCAGTTTCCCGCCCCGGCGCGGAAGCTGCGCTCGAGCCATCAACTTGCCCATGTTGCTCAGAACGGCCGTGGCATAGCACCGGTGCGCCAACCAGCGCAGCGATGAGAACATCGGCAACACGTACCGAAGACGCCGCGCGGCCCGGTGCCAGGAGTGATCGATCTGCCAGGTGCGAATGTAGTGGATTTCCCGGGCGAGGTCGGCCATGAGTTCGGAGGGCCGATCCATGGCGGCCGCACGGCGGTCGATGTAGACCATCGAGACGACGTTGGCCGCGGGCATTTCGTCGTCTTCTTGTCGCCGCAACGAGACCGGCACCAGCACCCGCAACGTCCGGCTTCGACCGTCCCCGCCGTGATCCGCGTTCCATTGTCGAAGCGACAAGAGGAGATCGCGCAGCAGAAGTTCGTTCGTCGACCCACCCCCGGCCAAGGCGGCCTCGCGCAGACGCTTGGTCAGAGATTTGTCAAACGTATGAGACGGCATGTCGGGAACCCGTCGCGCGGCGTCCTCGTCCAGACGGGCCGTGCCCGAGGATCGCAACGGGGCCAACTTCTCCAGAAAGAACCGGACGATCCGCCGCGGGAGGATCAGCAGATTGCGCCGCAGTCGCGCGAGCAATCGCATCGGGTTGACTTTGAGTTGATCGCGCCGGACCAGCAACCGGCGATCCAGCGCGCGCAATTCGGCCCGAGACGACGGGCCGTTGATTGTCCGATCGTAAACGCAGAGGATGTCCTCGATGACCCGATAGGCGCCCGTGCCGTCGCAACAAGCGTGGTGGAACTGAAAGCGCATGTCCACCGAACCGTCTCCGTGACGGACCCAAATCCGCAGCCCCGTCTCGGTGGCAAGATCGAACGGTTCCCCGGCGGGGAACTTCAGCGGCACCTCGGCGCCCGCCACGTCAAGATAGGTGCCCTTTGAGGAAGCCGGCACCCAGCGCCACGAGCGGAAACCCCGCCGTCGACACGGGGCGACATGCGCGCCCAGCAGCGGGTGCTCGGCAACGGCTCGATCGACGGCGACCCGAAACGCCGCCGGGTCCAAGGGCCCGGAAAGGATCAGCCGAATGATGAACGTCATCGGGCCCCCTTGCGCTCCCGGCCCCAACAGGAACATTTCGAAGGGAGTCAGATCGAGCGGCAAGGGCATGGGAACGGTTCTCGTGTGATGAAGTGGGCCCCTATCATCTTCCGTTGAATAACGACCACCTGCCCAAAACGGTACGCCAATATCGCGAGAAGCACAAGGGGAACCGGCGTGGCCCAAGAGCCCCTTGTCTCGTGGCCCATCGCAAGCTACGCTTGTTCGCCCCTGTCCGCCCTGGCCCCGATGGGTCGGGTCGTAGCGATGATCCCTCTTGAAAGGATGGTGCCCAATGAAACGTCTGCTCGCTACCGCGGCGATCGTGTTGCTGTGCTGCTCGACGGCATCGGCCGCGCGAAAGTGCCGCCATCGGGTGTCCGTCGTGACGCCGGCGCCGGTGGTTCACAGTTTCTATCCCGTCGGACCGGTTTACGCCTATCCGCCGCCTGTGGTCACCGTGCCCGTCATGGAGCCCCCCTCGCACCTCGTCGTGCCCTCGGCGGCCGTCCGTCGGTCGTCCGTATTCGTAGCTCCCGAGTCGGTCTCGTATCAGGCGACGACCCGCGTGCGCCGCCGGACGGTTCGAGGCTCGGTTCGCGTGGTCGCGCCGTATTCGGTGTTCCCGCCGTTCTAGG
>JABMRP010000454.1 GCA_013202535.1 Planctomycetota bacterium | reverse complement strand
CGTGGGCCGCGAAAATGATACGGTCGTTGACCGTGGTCCAATTCGATCGGACATCGGGAGCCAGCAGTTTTTCCTTGGCTTCGGTTTCGGCGGCCTGCTTTGCCAGCTCGATAAGCCGGATCACCGCGGTACGCGCGGTGGCCGGGTCGTCAGCGGCGAGCGCGCCGCCGGCAACCAGATACGATTGGAAGAGCGGTGTCAGGCGGGTGCGGAAGACGGCCGGTACGGCGGCCGGGTCGTCGGACAATTCCGCGGGGCTCATCATGCTCGGACGGGCCAGAATCTGCAGCGAACTGTCGATCTTAAAGCTTCCGACCTTGACCACTTCCTCGTCGAGCTTCAGCCCGTGGTGTACGATGTAGTAGTCGCCGGCCCGATGGCCCAGGATGATCTCGCGGCCCTCGAAGGTCGGTTTTGCCTGCCCCGGCACCTTGACGTAAACCACCGCCCGTTTGCCCGTGATCAGAGGCGCGGTAGCGGGTATGACCAGCGGATCCTCGGCCGGATCGCCGGACAGCACCAATCCCAGGGTCTCGGCGGGGACCAGGGGCATGCCACAGATATCGCACGTGCCGGGTCCGTCCTTGACGATCTCGGGGTGCATGGGCGAAATCCACTTTCCCGCAAGCGACGCGGCCAAGACCCGATCGCCGGCCGGTTGCTTGCTGCGAATCGAAGCGCGGGCGAACATGCCCGGCTTCAGCCGCATGTGCTCGTTGGGAACGTTGACGCGCACCTTGACCGTGCGTGTCTTGTCGTCGAGCACGGGATAAATGAACGTCACTTCGCCGGTGAACACTTCGCCCGGGTAGCTTTCGGTGGTGAATTGCACTTCCTGGCCGCGGTGGATCCAGGCGATGTCGGATTCGTAGGCATCGAGGTAGAGCCAGACGTGTTTCAGATCGGCGATCGTATAGATTCGCATACCCTTTTGCACGTACATGCCTTCGGTGGCGTGCTTCTCGATCACGATTCCGGTGATTGGCGAGTTGATCGTAAGCCGGTCCGTCGGCGCGCCGCCCCGCTTGATTTCTTCGATCTGTTCGGCGGAGAAACCCAGAAGCTTGATCTTCTTCTCGACACTTTGCATCATGGTCATCGCCATCTGACGGTCTTGCGGTGTCGTCATCCGGTTGTAGGTCGCCAGCGATTGCAGCAACTCGCGCTGGGCCACGACCAGGTCGGGACTGTAGATGTCGACCAGATGCTCTCCCTGGCCCACCGGCATGCCGGTGTAGTCGACGTAGAGTCGTTCCAGGTAGCCGGGGAACCGGGAGACGATTTGGGCCAGGCGCGTTTCGTCGTGGTCGATCTTTCCCGCCATGCGAACGACCCGGCCCACGGCCCGCCGCTCGACACGCGCGGTCTGAATGCCGGCCAGTTTGACCGCCGCCTCCGACATCTCGAGTCGGCGCTCCGTGTTGTCGTCGGAGTCATCCTCCATGGGCACCAGATCCATGAAGCAGATCGGGCACTGCCCCGCCTTGGGCAGTTTGACCTGGGGGTCCATCGGGCAGCCCCACCACTCGGCCGTCTTCTTGCCGGTGTCCTGAGCCTCGGTTTTCGGCCGGTTGGCCACCGAATAGCCGACCGCCGCGCCCAACAGGCCCGCCATGGCAAAGATGGCGAAAGGCCAAACGAGCAACTGCCAGCGAATACGCCTAAGCCGGGCAAAGAGAACCGCCGGGCGATCGGAAGGATCGACCGCTTGTTCGTCTTCGATACGTTCTTCGGAAGTCATGGCTGGACCTCGCGTGCAGGAATAATGCGAAAAGGAGTTTTTGTGCGTGGGTACCTGTGCTCGTTTAACGCCTAGCCGAAGGCGCCGGCTTCCGCGCCTGGAGCCGGCGCCTTCGGCTGGGCGTTAAACGAGTTGGGTCGCGGGCGTGACTCGTGTTCGGCCACGCCAAGAAAGCAGGCAGCATCGCAAGAATCGAACGCGCTGCCGTTGGAAGAATTGCCGGGCAGTTTAGAACAAGAGATGGCCGAGCAAGATCGGCAGCGCGCGCACCGGTATTGATAAGAAGTCGGGAGGTCCCGCTCCATGAGTCCCTTGCGAATTGGCCGGGATGATGATCCGGCCGACCGCGATCGTCGGTGCCGACGTAAACGAGTGGCCGGCACCTTCGCCGCCGACGTCCACCGTCTTGGCCGTAAGTGCCATGTCGGCCCGGTCGCAACAGCACTGCCCGGGCTGCGATGGTGGTCGCTCGCCCGAGGGCGCGGAATTCTGCTGACGGCAATGGGGGCACCCACCGCTGGTCGACTCTTTCTCCACGGGCCGCGTATGACAGGCGCAGAACGCGTGCGGCACCGCCGACATGGCGATCCAGAAAGCCAGTGCGATTCGCACGCCTGTCATCATGAGGTTCACGTCTTCATTCTCGTGACTACCAACCCGTCACGGAAAGTATATCCCTCAGCGGCAGCCAAGGCGAGGCCGGAAATTACGGCCTTCGATCCGCACGACCCATCGAAAGGGTGGTAATTGCCACTTCAGGGGGCCCTCGATCAGGGACGAGGAGCCACCATCGGCTCCAGCAAAGCGACCGGCTCGATTGGCCAAGTGTCGGCCGCGCAGCCCACCGCCCGTTCCAGGGAAGCGATGATCTGCTCGCGCATCGCTTTTCGTTTGTGATAGTCGATCCGATACTTCAATAGATTGCGATAGACCTCGAAAAGCTGTTGGAAATTGAGTTTGTTCTGCCGGTAGGCCTCGACCGAAAGCTTGAGTGTCTCTTCGGCGCGGGGCAGGATTTCCGACTCGAGAATGTCGAGCACCTGATCGTGTTCGCCGAACTGAGCGTACAGTGCCCGGACTTCCGCTTGCACCTTGTCTTGTTGGGCCGTATACCGTCGGGCACTTTGCGAAGCCTTGTTGCGTGCTTCGCGGACCGCCGCGTCGAGCCGGGTCCGCCGCAGCGGCAGATTGACGCCCACCGTTGCGGAGTAGGCATCTTCGCCATTGGCCACCGGGCTGAGCCCACTACCGCCGACTTCATACCAATTGACGCTCAGCGTGACGTCGGGCCAGTAGTTGCGACAGGCCAGATCGACCGAAGCCCGGTCGCGGCAGATCTCCCGGCGCCGGGCGATAAGCTCCGGATGTCGTGACTGGGCTACCTCGATCAGCCTCTCGACCGAAAGGGTGATCGGCGTGCGGTCGAACTGGCCGACCGCGTCGATGCGAGTTTCCGAGGGCAGATGCAAGGCGCCGGCCAACTGGGCCTGGACCATGGTCGTGCCCTGCTGGAGTTGGATCAGGGTCGTCTTCAATCGCGACAGTTCGATCTGAACCTGATACACACTTTCCAAGCCCGCGCCCGGCACATTCCCTTCAAACTTCGCCCGGGCGATGGCCAACACGTCGTCTAATCGCGTTTGCAGCGCCCGGGTCTCGCGGGTCGCGTTTGCCTGATAGTAGAGATCGTAGTACGCAAGTTTGACCCGTTCGATCACCTCCAACTCGACGGTTTCCAGCCGAGCGTAAGCGGCCATGGCGTCGTAGTAGGCCATTTGTGCCCGCGCGTCGAGCTTCCCGAACCAGGGGAAACGCTGCGACAGGCTCAGCATCACCTCCTGCGGACCGGCGGCCGTTTGAATCGACTCGAAGAAGACGGTTGTCATCAATTGCGGGTCGGGCAGCGCGGCGACCTGCGGCACGCGAGCATGCATCGCGCGGGCCTGATACCGGGCCGCTTGAATCTCGGGGTTGTTTGTCCGCGCCGTGGCGACCAGTTCCGCCAGCGGTACGCCAGCGGTCGCGGGAAGCTGGTCCGTGGACAGAACGCCGTCGGCATGACCCTGTCCCACCGCCAGTGGCGACGGCGAGACAAGCCACGGCAAAAGTCCAAGAGACACGATTCTCAAGGCGCGCAGCACAATCAAGCGTGCCTCCATGATCCCCCCCAAGCGTTATGATCGATTTTGCAGCAGCAGTCGCTATAATTCGACTATCCGTTAGCATCGGCACAGATTACCGCGATTCTTTCCCTTGAATCTGGCGAAAACCAGGGTGATGGGCAGGATGGGGGCTCCTGGTCGTTTATGCCGGACACTTGTGCCCGGCGGTGTGCAAATCCACGAAACCGACCATGGGAGATACCGTGATGGCGATCAGGATCAGGATTCGGATTCGGACTTGCGTGGCCCATGGGCCGGTCGTTTCCGCGGCGATGGTCATCCTCGTGGGTCTCGGACGATGTCCGGCATGGGCCGCGCCGCCCGATGAATTCCCGGCGGAGTTGGTGCGG
>JABMRP010000008.1 GCA_013202535.1 Planctomycetota bacterium | reverse complement strand
CCGCGACGCCTCGGATCTCTGGGGCAAGAGCACCTCCGAAACGATCCGCGTTCTTACCGAGCGCTACAGCGACGGCGAGCGCAAGCCGGACCTCAGCGTGGTGACTATCGGCGAGGCTGGCGAGAAACTTTCCCGCATGGCCGCGTGGATCGACGAGAATACGCGATCCTTCGGCCGCTGCGGCACCGGCGCCGTGGGCGGATTCAAGCGACTCAAGGCGCTGGTCATTCGCGGCAGCAATAAGAGCCGGGTGCGGCCCGCCGATCCCGAGGCCTGGGAACCGGCGAACAAGGACGCCCTGGAGCGCATTTGCGACGAGAGCAACGTCACCTCGCCGAAGAAGGGCGGTCTGTCGGTCTACGGTACCAACGTCTTGATGAACGTGGTCAATCACATCGGCGCCCTACCCGCCAAAAACTCGCAACTCTGCGCCTTCGCCGATGCCGAAGCCCTGTCCGGCGAGACGGTCAAGGACAATTACGTCGTGAAGAACCCCACCTGCCACGCTTGTCCGGTAGCCTGCAAGAAGGAAGTGGAGATCAAGGACGGACCCTACGCCGGTCTGCACATGGAAAGCGTCGAGTACGAGTCGGTTTGGTCGCTGGGAGCCAACTGCGACACTGCCGACGTCAAGGCCGTGATCAAGATGATCGATCAGGCCAACGAGTATGGGTTCGACGCGATCGAATTGGGCCATTCCCTGGCCTGCTACATGGAACTGACCGAACGCGGTCTGGCACCGGAAGGCGAGGGGTTGAACTGGGGTGACACGGCCGCCATGGTCTCGCTGGTCGACAAGATGGCTCGGCGCGAGGGCGTGGGCGACGTGCTGGCCGAAGGAACGGCTCGTATTGCCCGGCACTTCGACGCTCCGGAGGTCGCCATGACGGTTAAAGATCAGGGTATTGCGGCCTACGATCCCCGCGGCCTCAAGGGGATGGGCCTGGGCTATGCCACGTCGAACCGCGGCGCTTGCCATCTTCGGGCGTACACCCCGGCCAGCGAAGTCCTCGGGATCGGCGGTAAGACCGATCCGCTGGACTGGGAAGGAAAAGGCAAGCTGACCAAGGTGCTGCAGGACGTGATGGCCTTCTCCGACAGCCTGGATGTCTGCAAGTTTTCCGCCTTTGCCGAGTCGGCCGACAACTACGCCGCCCAGTACGCCGCGTTCATCGGCCAGCCCTTCACCGCCGAGGACGTGCTCGAAGCGGGCGAACGCATCTACAACCTCGAACGCCACTACAACAATCTGGCCGGCTTCCGCGAGGGCAGCGATACGCTCCCCGACCGCTTTCTCAAGGAACCTTCCACCGCGCCGGGCTCCGAGGGCCATATCTGCGAACTGCCGCAGATGCTTGAGGAATACTATGCCGAGCGCGGCTGGAACGACGGGGTGGTGCCCGACGAGAAGCTCAGCGCCTTGGGCATTAAGTGATCGACGAAGCCCGGCATTTCAGGTTCTCTACGCCGTGGGAACTTTGTTTAAATTGTCCCAGGCGATGCCCGCGCGTCGCAGAGCGTATCCGAGCTCTTTCATGTGGTCGCCGTAGCTCGTCATCCAGTGGAAACCGGGCATGCGTTCGGCCACCAATTGGTCGGGCACGTCGTAGGCCACGTCGATTTGATCGCGGCAGATCGGCAGGAAGGGGGCATCGACGATCGTACCGAGCAACCCCATCCAACGCTCCGACTTGAAATCCGGTGCGATGTTCGTCACGACCTGGCCCTTGGGCATCTCGACTTTCGGTGCGGCCCCGTAATCGGATTCGAAGTGCGTGAGGATCCGTGCCTGCTCGAGCTTCTTGCCGTCCATCTTGCGGGGGCCGGTGCAATGGGCAAGCGTGATCATGCCGTCGTGCGGGTAGGTCGGATCGTTCAGGAAGACGGGCAGGCCGCTGATGTTGGCCAGCAGAATCCCTGAAGGAATGACGACGAAGTCGGATTCGCAAAAGGCCAAATAGCCGTCGTCATTCAGCGTGCTGAGAGTCAGACAGGCCGACGTTTGGGCAATCGGCATGATCGTGCCCATACAACCATTGATCGTAATTGCCTGGCAGTCGGCTTTGGCCATCAGACTGCGAAAGACCTGATCGAGCAGAAAACAGTTGTCGACGAAATCGCGTTTGGTTTCCAGCGTGGTGCCTTTGTCCCCCAGGTAATCATCGGCGCGCTTCTTGGCCAGTGCGACGGCCTTGCCGTCGGCGAAGGCCTCTTGGACCAACCGGCCGAGTTCGTCGTACGTGACGGTCGGCATGTCGAGGTTCCAGACCTTCTTGACCAGTTCGGGAATGACGCCGCTCGGTTGCGCCCAGCCGGCGGGTCCGCCAATGCAGAGGATCTTCGTGCCTTTCGTGTTCTTCAGTCCACAAAGGGACCGCAGCCGCCAGGTCAATTCGTCGAGGCTGTCGGTCACCACGTCGTCGAACGTGATGTGTTGCAGTGCCAGTTCGTCCTTGTGTTGGCGGAGGAAGCGTGGGCTGATGATTTCGTACTGCAAGTAGACGGGTCCGCTGCGGTGACGCTGGAAAAGAATGACGTCCTTGCCGAAATTGCGGCAACCGTCGACGGCACTTCCGGCACCGTAGACAACGACGACATCGGCCGCTTGCAGTTTCGGCGAGTTCGCCATTTGGTTCACGTTGTTGACCGACGCGACCTCGGCGAATTCGACCGGGAAATCAGCGGTCTGAGCGATGCCCTCCAGCTCCTTCCGGATCCGAGCGACTTCTTCGGCGGCCTGTTCCGGAGTTTCGATCCCGCCCCAGTTTCGCCACGACCGCATCGGTGCCCGTCGAGGGTGATTCCAGACCAGGATGGGCAGCACCTTCAGCGGGGTCCGCTGGCCGGGCATCGGCAGTTCGGCATCGGCCGCCGCCGCCAGACTCGTCCAACTCATCCCGCCTAGAACGGTGCCGCCCACCGCGGCCGATCCCAGGAAGGTCCGGCGCGAGACGTTGAGTTCCCGGCGCCACGGGCTGTCCGGGCAACAGTGGCAATGTGATTCTTGATCGTGTTGACAAACCGCTTCGTCTTTTCGGGCTGCGTCGTCGGTCATCTTCTTCTCCTCCAGATCGGTGAAAGGACTTCGACTGACTGATTGTCGGCGTAGGGCGGCCGGGGCGTCGCAAAGCACGCCCCGGAAAACTACCAAGTAATGCTCTTACGTGCTCTTACGGATACCAAGTAGCGTAGACCAGACACGCCGGTCGTGTCAATCGTTGGGTCGTCTGTGCCCGAAGGCTCTCTAACCTGCCGGTTCAGTACAATGCCGTTGGTGGCGAAAGTCGCTGGGCCGAGAGACCGGGCTATTCTTGGACGGAACCCAGGACGCGCAAACTTCGGATCGCGCACGCGCCGCCGGGGCCGAGTATCGAGAAATCTTCGGCCTTGGAGCCGGGGCTCATCTTGCCCAGGCGAACGGCCGTTGGGTCGCCGGGGAATTCCGTACGCGGGAAACGGGCCAGATCCTGCCAGGCGCGGCCATCTTGAGAGGCTTGCACTACGATCTGCTTTTCTTCCAGTCGGATGACGACCTGCGTCCACGTGTTGGGAAACGCGAGCCCCTCGAGGAACTGCCGACGCCCATCGTCGACGCCGAAACGCCCCTCGGCCCGAAGATTCACGCGCAGCACCTTTCCGTCTGTCCAGAGAAGCGTCATGCCGGGGCCCCAGGACGCGCCGCCGTCGGTTTGTTGGTTCACCGAGCACGCAACCATCGCCGCACCGGCGGGAATCGGCCGTTCGGCAAACGCGGCGATGTTGGCGGCTCCTTCGATGCGCAGCTCGCCCTGGGCCACTTTCAACGATGTCCCCGGCTGCTTCGAGAGCGTGACGGTCCACGGTTTGGCCGGCGTGTCACCCGGAAAGCTATCTTCGAGCAGGGGGTTCCGCCCGGCAAAAACATCAATGGCCGGTGGCAGCGTGCGGGTCGTATGGTCGGCGATCAGCATCCAACCGCGGCCGGGCAGGACCGGAATCAGATCGGTCGGCTTGAAGACCATCTCCGGTTGAATGCCCGTAATGGGCGGCGCGTAGAGCGTGGTTTTCGCCGCATCCAGGCCGAGCGACTCGAAGTTGATGTCCAAGGCACAACGAACCGGCTCCTTCGCCCAACTGGCCAGCGCCAGCAAGGTTTTCCCCTGGCGGACGTATGCGGTTGCCAGCACGTCGTCGTGATTCGTTTTCGCCGGGCAAGTCGCATCCCAATACCCGATCATCCGGGCATCCTGGATGCCGAACTCGTCCCAGAGTTTCCAAAGCTGCCGCGGGTCGCCGCCCCAGCCGAGTCGATTCGTCATGCCGTAGAGCATGCCGCGCCAGGGGTTGCCCCCGCCGTGTAGCATCTCGCCGAACAGCCCATAGGGGATGCCCGCCATTTCGACCATCCAGAAGTCGGGCGATTCGTCGTAATTGAACCCCTCGCCAAACCAGAGACTGTCGATCAGCGGGAACAGCTCCATGTACAGGTTGGCGCAGTTGTTCAGTCCGTATTGGGGATGGAAATGGTTGCCCGAGTGG
>JABMRP010000453.1 GCA_013202535.1 Planctomycetota bacterium | reverse complement strand
CGACGGCGTGATCGCCGCCGAGAACCGCTGGCACCTCGGAAGCGGCCATGGTTGGGCTGGCGCGAACATGGTCTTCTGGAACTCCAAGGCCAGCGGCTACCGCGTGCAGAACCCGCCCACAGCCCAGAATTGGGTCATTGGCTCCAAGGGCAGCAAGCTGAGTCCTCTTTTCCCAGGTACCCTGGGAACGCGGCAGGGCAACTACGACTCGCACGGCACCAGGGTTCAGCCCAACAGTCTCTACGAGGCCCAAGTCGCCGATGCCGCAACGCTGCGTGACTATCGATGGACCGGCGGTAACGGCAACTGGTCGGATGCACTGAATTGGGACCAGCACGCCGCGCCCGCCGTTCGCACGATCGATTTTCGCGACTACCTGATCGGCGACGTCGATGGCTTTAAATACGACGGCAACGCGGACGACGACTACTTCATCGATCCCGACTTCAAGGCCCGCATCGAGGCCGCCAGCGCCCACGGCGTCGGCGGCTTCGACGTCCTGACGACCAACCGCAACGTCGCATTCACCCACCAGTATCAGCTCGACTCGGGCGACAACGTCGTCCACGCGACCCTCGCGATGGGCATCCGGCCCGCCGGCGGCACGTGGGGCAACGACACGCTCCAGATCGACGGCGTCGGACAGTTTGCCTTCGGCGACCTCGGCTGGGACCGGGCGCTCGGCAAAAAGAGCGCCGACGTGTTCGACCTGAGCCCCTACCTGCCCGTGGTCCAAACGGGTGAACTGAGCGTCAACATCAACGACGACACGGCCGCCGACTTCGCTTTACTCTCCCTCACGGTGGCCAGCGAGACGCCCGATCCCCGGGGGGCCTCCGTTATGATCGCCGGCGGAGGGCGAGTAACGGTCGACTCGCCCGTTTCGACGGTCGGGCAGGTCGAAGTGAGCGGCTCCGACACCCGGCTGAACATCCAGCCAGATGCCGACCTTCACGTCATGCGAGACTTGCAGGTCGACGCCTCCGTGCGGATGACGGGCGGCTCGCTGCACGCCGGTTCACTGGTCTCGTCCGTGCCATCTGCCGATTTTGAATGGACCGGAGGGCAACTCACCGTCGGCCAGGTTGGATTCGACTTGGTGCAGCAGGGTGGCACGCTCACCCCGGGCGGTGCCGGGGCCATCGGCACGACTTCGCTAGTCACTTCGCCGGTGAACCTTGCGGTCAACGGATCGGCATTCCAGTCCAGCCTGAATAATGGCGGTGTTCCCGAACGCGCCATTGATGGAAACATGGATGGACGCTGGTCAAGCGGATCGGTCACGCACACGACCAACGAGAGTCAGCCATGGTGGCGGGTCGACCTTGCCGAAAGTCAGGAAATCCACAGCCTCTCACTGTGGAACCGGACAGACTGCTGCGGCGATCGATTGTCGAACTTCCGGGTCTCGGTGCTCGACGATGCGATGATCGAGGTGTGGGGCGCCGACTATTTCTCCGGCGGCGGACAGCCGAATCCCACCCTCGACATCGATTTGCCCGGTGGGCTCTCGGGCCGGCACGTCCAGGTGCAACTGTTGGGCACCAACTTTCTCTCGTTGGCGGAAGTGGAAGTGCTCGGTATCTTCGATGCAGCCGATTACGAAATGCTCGGCGGCACGCTGGCCATCGACATTGCCGGATTAAGCGACCACGACATCATCGACGTAGCCGGAAACGCCTCTCTTCGTGGTACGCTCGAAATCAGCCTCCTGAATGGCTTTGTGCCCGAGTTGGGCGACACGTTTGACGTTCTCACTGCCCTGGATGTTTTCCTCGACGACCGTCTCTTGATCGACCAACCCACAAGCCTGCCAGGTACGTTTTCTGCATGGACGGTTCCTGGCGGAAACGGAGAATTCCTCCGTCTCGGTTACGAAGTGACGGGTGGCGCCACCGTGCCCGAGCCGTCCACCCTCATGATTCTGCTGCTAGGCCTGCTGTGCCTCGCCCTTCGCCGCTGGCGGCGGAAACGGTAGGTCGCCCCGCAAGTATCGCCTCACATGAAACGCGTCAATCGACCCGACTGGCAGGACTACTCTCGGGCCTGTACCAGAGACTCGTGGGGCGTGAAGCACGTCGAAAAACGACCGTATTCTGAAACTGCGACTTCCTGCCGTCAGCGTCGTCTCATCGCCCTTACGCGTGACCGATTCGGGACGTTCCGTTCCGGCACCAGTGGAACCGGCGACCTCGCTCGGGCGGGAAAAGTCAATTGGCCGACTACTTCTTGCGGATGCAGTAGACGTTCTTCATTCCCACCAGAAACATCCTGCCGTCGGCCACGGCCGGTGAGGGGTGGTTGCCGTCGGCCAGGTCGTTGACGGCCAGCAACTCGAATTGCGG
>JABMRP010000452.1 GCA_013202535.1 Planctomycetota bacterium | reverse complement strand
GTATACGTATTACGGTGCCACGATCGGCAACATCACCGCCGCGCTAGAAAGCGTACGCTCGCAGATCGAGGCGGCCGTGCTCGACGATCCGATCGCGCTGTGGCAGGCGATGCAACCGGCCCTTGCGAACAGCCCATTCGCGCAATGTGCCCTGGATATGGCGGCTCACGACTTGTGGGGAAAACTCCGCGGGCAGCCGGTCTGGAAACTCTGGGGACTGAGCCTCGCGAATCTGCCGCCGACCGACTACACCCTGGGCATCGACCCGATCGAGCGGATGATCGAGAAGATGCGGGAATTCCCCGACTGGCCGGTTTACAAGATCAAGCTGGGCACGCCCGACGACGTCGAGATCATCCGCCAGTTGCGCCGCCACACCGAGGCCGTGTTCCGCATCGATGCGAATTGCGCGTGGAGCGTCGAAGAAACGATCGGCAACTCGGCCGTGCTCAAGGACCTGGGCGTCGAGTTCATTGAACAGCCGCTTCCGCCGGAAGATTGGTCCGGCATGAAAGAAGTCCACGCCCGATCGGCCTTGCCTGTGGTGGCCGACGAAAGCTGCCAGATTGAAGCCGATGTCGACCGCTGCGCCGGCCATTTCCACGGCGTGAACGTCAAGCTGGTGAAATGCGGCGGCCTGACCCCGGCGCGACGCATGTTGGCCCATGCCAAGGGGCTGGGCCTGAAGACAATGGTCGGCTGCATGACCGAATCGAGCGTCGGCATCTCAGCCATCGCCCAACTACTGCCGATGCTGGACTACGTCGACATGGACGGCGCGTTGCTGCTGGCCCAGGACATCGCCACCGGCGTGACGATCGAGCGGGGAATTGTGAGTTTTCCGGAGGAAAATGGCTGCGGTGTGAGGTTATCATCCTTGCCGTAGGCCCCTGTTCTGCTTGACGTCTGCGGGCTGAATCCTTAGACTGGATAGTGGTGTTTGTTATTGAACCGAAGGAGATGCTGGCATGAACAAGGTCCGTGCCGTCTACGAGAACGGGCTGTTCCGACCCACGGTGCCGGTCGAATTGCCGGACCCGTGTGAGGTGGAGTTCGAGCCTCGCCTGATCGAGCAAAGGAACCCAGATCACGCGCTGGACGACGTCCACGCCGTTTTGTCCGAACGGTACCAGTCGGGTGAGCCTGATGTCGCCGCCCGGCACAACGAGCATCAGCCATGACCACCGTGTTCCTTGACACGGTGTCGATCACATGTCCTTTGTCGTCATGCGGCGTCTGAGCATGACGCAGGCGTTCACCAACGATCATCACTTTCGTGCCGCGGGTTTCCAGACGCTCTTCTAACCCACATGCCGGGCGGTCGAATATCGCCCCCAACGTCCTTCAAACCGAGAAGGGAGGGGCAGATGGCCATTGCCGTTTCAATTCCCGGGTTTGGCCGCTTGGCAATTCACCATCTGGTGCTCGATTTCAGCGGGACGCTGAGTGAATTCGGGAATCTGCTGCCCGGCGTGGAAGAGCGGCTAAACTCCTTGGCCGGCAAGGGCGTCGGCGTCCATGTTCTCACGTCCGACACGTTCGGAACGGCTCGCGAGGCGCTGGCCGGCGTACGCGGCGAGGTGACCCTGCTCGAAGGAGAGGACCACCACCTGCAGAAGGCCCGGTTCGTCGAGCAACTCGGCCCCGACGGGGTGATCGCCATTGGCAACGGCCGCAACGACCGGGAAATGCTCCGTCGGGCACGACTGGGGATCTGCGTCTGTCTGGCCGAAGGATGTGCCGCCGAGGCGCTGGCCGCCGGCGACCTATTCTTCACCGATATCCGCAACGCCCTGGACTGCATCCTCGACGGCTCGGCATTGAAGGCATCCTTGCGTTCATGAAATCGCGTGTGCTTCGCATGGCGGGTAACTTCTCGCTCGTGGATAGCTTGACTTGGGCCTTTGGGATCCGTAGACTAGGAGAGGGTCTATTGCAAAAGGGTGGGGCGTTTGTGAGGTACGAGCGATGACACGAACCGTACTGGCCCGATACGACGGGCAGGTGATCGTCCCGGACGAGGCGCTGGAGCTTCCCGCCGGCCAGCGTCTGCGAATCGAGATTCAGACCGTGGAGGCGGACTCACCGCCGTTTGCCGATCTCT
>JABMRP010000451.1 GCA_013202535.1 Planctomycetota bacterium | reverse complement strand
GGCCGCGACTGGGCGACGTGAACATCGTCCTGATGCACTCCTGGGAGACGTCGATTCACCCGATCCGGTCCGTCAACACGGAGTCCAACGTGGTGGAGTTCGTGGCGCCGCTTGCCGAATGGTGGAGCATCGGTCACTGGGAGCAGGCACAGCGCTACTACGTCGAGAACGCCTACGAGCTGCTCGACCAGCCGGGTGAGTGGTATCTCAATCGCCAGACGGGCGTGCTGAGTTACTGGCCGATGCCCGGCGAGAAGCTGGGCGAAACCGAGTTCGTCGCGCCCCGGCTGACCGAGTTGGTGCGGCTGGCGGGCGATGCCGACGCCGGCCGGTACGTCGAGCACGTCACTCTCGACGGGCTGACGTTTCATCATGCCGATTGGAAATTATCTCCCGAAGGTAACAGCAACACGCAAGCAGCCGTCGGCGTGCCGGCGGTGATCATGGCCGACGGCGCAAGGCATTGCGCCGTCGAAGGCTGCGAGCTGGCCCACGTGGGCACCTACGGCATCTGGTTTCGCCGGGGCTGCAAGGATTGCCGCATTCAGCGTAACCGGTTGTTCGATCTGGGGGCGGGTGGTGTTCGGGTCGGCGAGGCGACCATGGCCAAGACGGACGCGGCCGAATCGAGCCGGACGTTGGTCGATAACAACCACATCTTCGACGGCGGTCACGTGTATGCGGCCGGCGTCGGCATTTGGGTGGCTCAGAGCAGTCACAACCGGATTTCGCACAACGATATCCACGATTTGCTCTACTCCGGGATCAGCATCGGCTGGAACTGGGACGACGCCGAGAACCGGACCCACCACAACGTGATCGAGTGGAACCACGTCCATCATCTCGTCCATGGGGTGCTCAGTGACGCGGGGTTGATCTATTGCCTGGGAGTCTCGCCGGGCAGTGTCATCCGCAATAACGTGTTTCACGACATTTGGCCCTATGCGCAGCCGCCATTTGGATGGGGCATTTATCTCGATGCGAAGTGCGGCGCCTATCTGGTCGAGAATAATCTGGTCTACAACACCAACAGCGGCGGCCTGATGTTCAACAACGGGGGCCACGAGCACGTCATCCGCAATAATATCTTCGCGCGGTCCGCCACCCATGCCCTGTGGCCGTACTCCGAGAAACGTCCGAGCACCTTTCGCCGCAACATCGTCTACCTGACCCAGGGTGATCTGTTGATCCCTTACGGAGAACGATCACTGGCCGAACGGCTGGCCGCCAAGGAGCCGCTGGGGGATTGGGATGAGAATACGTATTGGCATACCGATGGGGCGGACGCCCTTCGTTTCTACCGTCGCGATTTCGCCCAGTGGCAGTCGCTGGGCCTCGACCGCCGCTCGCGGATTGCCGATCCGCTGTTTGTTGATGCCGATCGGGGAGATTTTGGCCTCAAGCCAACATCACCCGCGCTGGGACTTGGTTTCGAGCCCCTGGACGTCAGCCGCGCCGGCCTCTATGGCGACGCGGCCTGGACCGATGAGGCCCGGCACGCCGCATGCCGAATGACGCCGCTGCCCCCTCCGCCGCCGCCACCGAAGCCGCTTCAGATCGATGACGGCTTTGAAAAGACGCCCGTGGGTTCCCATCCGGCCGACGCCCAGGTAAGTGGTGAGGAACGGGGCGCTTCGATCGTCATCAGCGGCCAGCGCGCCGCGGCGGGCGCGCGCAGCCTGAAGATCACGGATTCAAAGATACTACAACCTTCCTGGCAGCCTCACTTCTTTTACCAACCGCACATCAGCGAGGGAGTTGTGCGCCAGAGCTTCGATGTCTGGTTCGATCCTCAGGCCGAGTTCTTTACCGAATGGCGAGACACGGCCGCCTATCCCCAAAACGTCGGACCAAGTGTGCGGTTCGAGGGCAACGGCAAAGTCAGCGTCTCCGGCAGCGAGTTGGCTGAGATTCCCAGCGAGCAGTGGGTCCACGTGGAGATCGAGGCGCGTGTCGGCAAGGAGGCCTCCCGGACCTTCAAACTCACACTGACGCCGGCCGGCGAGCCCTCCCAGGTGTTTGAGAACCTCGCCATGGTCGGCGGCCAGTTCAGTGAATTGCATTGGCTCGGCTTCAGCAGCACGGCCGCGGCGGATACGGCGTTCTTCCTCGATAATCTCAAGATCCAGTTGCGCGACACCAAGGCATCGGAGCCCAGCGCACACTAATCGGACGAGGCGTATTTCGATCACCAAGAGATCTCGAAAGGAAACAACATGACTCATTGCAGCGTGATTGGTTCGATATTCGCCGGCCTTATCCTCGGCGTGCCGGGACTGTTGCTACAG
>JABMRP010000450.1 GCA_013202535.1 Planctomycetota bacterium | reverse complement strand
TCCCGCAGCCACCTCGATGTCCTGACCGAGTTCCAAAAGCTCACAGAGCCGCAGCGCCCCACAAACGGGGAATGGTCTCTGGATGATCTTTCTCATGCGAATTTACCGCATCGTGAACCTCACTTCCGTCTTCGATGCGTTCGGCGGTTTCCTTGTGCGGTTCACATCACCGCCGGAAGGAACGAGACCTACCCCGAATAGGTCCTGTTCGGCAAATGCCTTACGGTGCAATCGTCCCTCAGCGCAGGTCCTTCCTGCTGAGATCTCCAAACTGGGCGTCGAGTGCCTCGGCCTTCGCATCATCGCCCATCATCTTGTAGAGTTCTGCCAACTTGTACAGACTCGCCCCGAAATCCGGATGGTCCTCGCCCAACATTTCCCTCTCGATGTCAAGCATCTCCATGTACAGCGGCTCCGCCTTTGCATATTCACTCATCGTCTCGTACAGGTTTGCGAGGTTGTTCAGACTCAGCACGTAGTCCGGGTGCTCTTCGCCCAAAACCGTTCTCTTGATGTCAAGAGCCTGGAAGTAGAGTGGCTCGGCCTTCACATACTCGCCCCTCGCTTGGTAGACCAGTGCCAGGTTGTCTAGGTTCGTGGCATAGTCCGGATGCTCGCTCCCCAGGGCCCGCTGGCAAATGCGGACCGCTCGGATCGCCAAGGGAAGTGCCTCGTCAACTCTACCAGCCTCGAAGAGTTTCTTGACTTGGAGGTTCAACCGCTCCGCGGCCAGTCGACTTCTCCGGGCTCGCCGCAGGGAACCAAACGCAGCTATCATGCCGGCGGCGACAAAGAAAGCGACCGCGGCGGCCAGGGCCGGCCCGCGAAACCACGCTCGTTTGTCCGGCGATTTGGGGGCAACCGCTCGCTGCGGCACCGTGATTCGCGATTGGTGCCTTTCCAATTCAATCTGCACCCGATGACGTTCCGCAGCAATGTCGGCGAAAGCCGAATCCTTCCATTTGATCTCGGCCCGCATCATCTCGGCGTCGAGCGAAACCAAGGAATACTGGCCGATACACTCTTCCTGCTTCTCGATGTCCGCTTCCAGCTCTCCCAACTGTTCGACGAGTTCGACGATCCGGGCCTGCAACTGGGTCGATTCCGTCTCGATGTCGGTCCGGCGCTGGCGCCGCAATTCCTGTTTCAACTCGCCCCGTCGTTCGGCCAATTTCCGTGTCACGGAACTCAACTCCGTCTCGTATTCTCGGAGCCGTTCCGTGATCACTGGGTTGTTTGCGTTTCCCGAAAGCAGACTCTGCTGGATCAAGGATTGGAGCTGGTTCTGCTGCAAGATGAGTTGGCAAGCAGAGCTGTCCGATTCGGCGCGAGCATCCAATTCGGTTTCCGAAATGGTCAAATCCTCGGCAGCATTCAGCTTCGTCTGCTGCAACTTCAGATTGCGATGCGAGCTTCTCAGTTCGTACTGCATTTCAAACTGTCTGCTGCGAAGGATGCGGAGTCTCTCGATGTCGATAGTTCTGTTCACGATCTGAACCGGGGAGGGCGTGGAGCCCATATGCTCGGCAAGCTGTCTCTCAGTACTTTTGAGGGTCCGTAGTTCCTCTTGCATGGCGAAGTAGATGCGGTCGAGTTCCCCGAGCCGTTCCCGCACGCGTCCGCTTTCCGCGCTGACGACTTCTTCGATAAAGGCGTCGACCACGGCGTTAAGCAGGATAGCTGCTTCTTGGGGACTATCGCGGGTCAAGCGAATTCGCAAGATCTCCGACCCGCCGGGACAATCGGTCCGTAAGATCTCGCCCAGCGCGGCCGCCGGATCAATTTCCTCGTCCAGCAGCCGGACCTTCGTGACGTCGTCTCCCTTCTTCGCCTCTTTCATCGCCACACTCACTTGGCGAACCGCTGCTTCCAGAACGTAGCGTTGTTGGAAGTATTGCTGCAGGGAGTCCCTGTATCTTTCAAACTCCCTTTCGTCGGAGGGCGGGCCGGTTTCGAACACCAGCCGTTCCGGCTTCGCCTTTACCCGAATCAGTGCCGTGGCAGTGTACGTGTCCGACTGCAAGAACAACGGAACGGGTCCAGCCAATGCCGCAATCAGCAGGCTGAAGAACAAGATCCGAAGCCACCTGCGGAGGAAGCTCCCACGGTGTGCTCGGTCGTCTAAGCAGCACGGTTGCGACGGATCGCCGAGGGTTGTCGCGATTGTGTCCATGAGAAGGCACCTCCGATGGCTGGGCGGTGTGGTGGAAAGCGTGCTTGCATTCCTAATGACTCCACACTAATTCAATGACTGCTGGAGTCAACCCCTCTGGATAGCTGGCTGGGCTTGCGCCGGGTTGGCAGCTTCCCTGGTGGCGTCGGCTGGCTCAGCGGCCACCATGAACTGTGAATGCGATATCGGAAACGCAAAACAGATTCAATCGGGGAGGCCGATAACAAACTCAGCGAGACTTCCCCGGCTCATGATGAACCCCAGGCGGTCGATCGCCACTCCGCCAGCCAGCCCCGTCAATCTGCAGTGTATCCTTGCGAGATCCAACTCCCCACTAAAGAACGGGAAGGACAGCCTATTCCCCCATGGGATTCCTTGGGGCGAAGTTGGCAACGCGGGGAAAGCCCCAATCGCAGACGAGATCCGGCCATACCCTTGCAAAGGGAGCCAGTCTGATTATGCTGTGCTGTTAGCCTTCATGGGCGCATCGCAAGGTTGCATGCGATGTGCGTGCCACGACCAACTCCTATACATATCCTTCCCTCCCAAAGAAAAGCCCATTTCTCTAACCCCTTGCACGGGAACGCGTTCTGTCAATCTTGCCAGCCTGGGTGCCCATTTCGTGAAAGACTCTCCAGATAAACATAGTAGAGGGACAAGCGGTGCCCAATCGGGGTCGGTCGATTCCAGCCTCCTGCAGCGGCTGAAGGCAAGGAGCCCGGAGGCATGGCGGCGATTGGTGTATTTGTTTGGCCCGACGATCTACCAGCAATGTCGTTGCAGCGGGCTGCAGGCGGCCGACGCAAGCGATGTGTCGCAAGATGTCTTTCGAGCGGTGGCGACCCACATCGGTAACTTCCGCCGGGACGGAGCCGGCAACACGTTTCGGGGATGGCTGTGGACGATTACGCGCAACAAGATTGCCGACCATCGACAGCACCAGCAGAAGCACCCGGAGGCGCGCGGTGGGACCGACGCACAGATCTGGCTCGCCGATCTGGTGAGCCAAGGACTCGTGGAGATCGATGCGGCCTCCGAACCGCAACCACCCGGGAGTTTGTATCAGCGTGCTTTGAAACTACTGCAGCACGATTTCGAGGAGCGAACCTGGAAGGCTTTCTGGCGGGTGGCCGTCGACAATTGTACGCCGGCCGACGTTGCCGACGAATTGGACATGAGCATCAACGCGGTCTACATCGCCAAGACACGGGTGCTGCGCCGGCTTCGCGAAGAGTTGGGAGACTTGCTCGACTGAGAACCGCGACGGGAAGAGACATGCTATCCGGGCCAAAAGAGAAAGACTGCCCGTCGCACGACGAACTGCGTGCGTTCAGTCTCGCCAAGATTTCAGAAGCCGCGTTGGAATCCATCTCTTCGCACTTACACACCTGTGAAGTTTGCCTATCGACGCTGGTGGCCATGGAGGACGGCGACGATTCGCTGATTCAAGGGCTTCGTAGCCCTTCTATTGGCGAGGAATTCCTGGATGAACCGGAATACCATCAGACGATCGAGAAGCTGGAAGTCATTGGAGCCGAACCGGCGATTGAGGGGGCGGCAGGAGAGGTTTCCCGCGAGAACGTCCCCGAGGTACTGGGGCGCTATCGGATCCTGGAAGAGCTTGGACGTGGCGGCATGGGCACCGTCTATCTGGCCCACGACGCGCAGCTCGACCGGGAAGTGGCGCTGAAGATTCCTCATTTCCGGCCTCACGCACATCCACGACTCGTGGAGCGGTTCTACCGTGAAGCCCGGGTGGCGGCCACGATCGAGCATCCGAATCTGTGCCGCGTGTACGACGTGGGGGAAATCGACGGGCTTCCCTACCTCTCGATGGCCCTCATCCACGGGAAGTCGCTCAGCAAGGTCCTGAGAAGCCGCGGACCGCTTCCGCAGCAGGATGCCGCGGAATTGGTGCAGAAACTGGCCACTGCCGCCCAGGAGGCGCATGCCCGCGGTATCGTCCACCGCGACATCAAGCCCTCCAATATCATGGTCACCGACGAAGGGGAGCCGATCCTGACGGATTTCGGTCTGGCCCGTCGCGTTGAAGTGAGTGACACGCGGCTGACGCACTCTGGCCTGATCGTGGGCACGCCGTCCTACATGGCTCCGGAGCAGGTGGATGGCGATCCGGAAACACTGAGCCCTCGTTGTGATATCTACAGCTTGGGCGTCGTGCTTTATGAATTGCTGACCGATCGGGTGCCGTTTCGCGGCTCCTTGCTGTCGGTGCTCTCCAAGCTTGGCACGGAGCGGCCCGATCCACCGTCCGCGCATCGGGCGGACGTGGACGCTCGGCTGGAGGCGATTTGCCTCAAGGCGATGGCCAAGGAGCCTGCCGATCGTTACGAGTCGGCGGCAACGATGGCCGAGGCGCTGGAGGAATTTCTTAGCGGCTCGTCCCCGGCGGCGCGTCCACCTTTGCGGCGGCGGTGGCTGGCCTGGGGCAGTGCAGTGGCCGCCGCCGCACTTTTCGTTTGCGCCGGGGTCTTCATTTACGTCAATACGGGCAGCGGCACGCTCGTGCTGGAAGTGAACGAGCCGGACGTCACGGTAACGATCGACGGTGAGCAGGTTCACATCAAGTCACCGCGTGACGAGATCACCGTCACCGTGGGCCGTCACGATCTGGAAGTGCGGAAGGGTGGATTTGAAACACATACCGAATCGTTTCGTGTCTGGCGAGGTGGCCGCGTGGAAATCGCCGCACGGCTTGAGCCAGCGCCCCGCATCACAACTCCGAGAGTTGACCTGGAACCCGGCTCAACAATCCGCCTGAATTTCGACTCCCCTGTTCCCGGTACTATCCAGGATAAGGATTCGCTCGGAACGGGATTCACGCACCGTTTGCCGGGTACCGGGCGTTCGCTGCCGCGACATGATCCCAACTTGGACTTGTCCTCTCACCCGGGGTTCTTGACGATTACATCGACCGGTGCCAACCTCAGTTTCACGGAGCACCGGAATCTTGCCGGAATGGAAGCGATTGGGCTGTACTTGCCTGACGTTGGAAACCGGGATGTTCGGATTTCCGCGAAGTTCAAGAGTATTCACTTGGCGGGATGGTCGGATCAACTCCTGTTGATTGCCGGCACGTCGGTGGATCAGCACGTACATGCAGGACTACACCAGGGAGACCGGGCGGGGCCGCATCTAGATCGCATGCTCATCTGGGAATACTCCGACGGGTCACGGGGATTCCCGCACTACGCGGCCAGCGGCCACACCTACCAAGAGTTCGACAACTACTGTATCACCAACCGGCTGGTCGGCCCCGCGAACGGTGATGACATCATATTCACCTTGGGGCGAACGGCCGGGAAGTGGTGGATCGCCTGGGACAACCTCAGCGAAGACAAATACAGCGACGGATACACACGAGACGGGAGCCTGGAAGAAACGAGGTGGGCGGTCGAGTTGCCCGACGCGCAGGCTGGCGTCGATCTGTATGTGGGCCTTCTCTACGCGAACCCAAGAACCAACACGCCGCAGACAACTCAAGTCGACTGGTTTGAGGTGCAGGTTGCGCCGAGGCGAGGGCCGCAGGCGGCAGCCTCGCCCGCAACGGCGACTGCGCCCGGCGGTATTTCTGAAAGTGAGCCGCACGTGCCCCCTCGCACCTTTCGGCCGGATCCCGGTGGTGACGGCAAGGCACGCGTTGCACGTATTGAGAAAGAAACGAATGTGCAATTGGAGAGACTTTTGCGCATCTGGGCGCAAGAGCGCGAGAAACGTCGCCTTTATTCATTGTTGATCAAGTTCGAACATGCGGAGTTGATTCCGCTCTCGGACGATATCGACTGTCTGCCGACAACACCAAGTTTTCAAGAACTCGGCGAAAGAGCGGCCGAAGTCTTCCTGGTGGAGGACCAGAAAGTGAGCGAGTCGGAGGTGGCACGCCTCATGACCGTTGTGCTTGAGCGAGCCAGATTTGATACCGACGCGGTAACGGCAATCAACGAGCACGAGCAGACCCCATTTGAGGCCGATGCACTGTATTTTGGCCGGGAGATTCCCACTCACACCAATCGCCGAATGTTGAAGCTGCAAATCGTCTGCGATTTGGAGGACGAACGCACGAAACTCGTCGACTTACAGTATGCACTTGTGGGCAAAATCGCGTCCGCCCGGCGGGGCAAGCTTGCCGATCTGCCCCTTCCAGATGAAGCAGGAACAGAAATGGAAGAGGTTGACGTTCGTATCGCAACGCTGGAAGACATGCTCGCTGATTTGAATGAGCGAATGCAACTCCTGCCCGAGGTTTCGGACCGGATACGCGGAGAGTTAGCTGACCTCAAAGCGGTCAAAAGTCCGGAATAGGATTCCCCGCTCATCGAAGGTACGAAACGATGTTGCGAAAGAGAACGGCTACCCAAGCTTTGCAGCAGATCCTTGAGGAGTTTGATTGACGGCCGATCAAAACGTGTGTCACGGCTGTGCCTTCGCAGTAGCCAGCAAGACTCAGATCGGTCCACGGGAGGCGGGCATAGCAACAATAAGATTTGCCTCGACATAATCACGACAGAATGGGCAGACGAAACTCACCAACCCTTGATGCGCTTCTCATCGGTGCCGGGCTGCCGGGCGCCGTGTTGCTGATTGTGTGCGCGGTGTTCGTTCACTGCCATCTCTGCGAGTGGGACGCGCCAAGCAACCTCCGAGCGTCGGAGTCAACAGACGACAGCCGAATCATCTGCTTCATTTATGGATCGGACGAGTTTTGGTACGTGAACCATGAGAATGGGGAAGAGGAGTTCTCCACGGCGGGCGCCTTCATGGCGGGAATTGTCCTTCCCGGCTTGATGCTCGTTGGGGGAGTCCTCGGTGTAACCTACATCTGGCGGTTTGTACTCTTGCGACCCGTTCGAAGAGGATTGCCCTGGCGAATTGAACATGGTCGGGTTCGGTGGGTACGCATTCCCGTCCGGTTGCAATTCAGCCTGCTGTCGTTGCTGGTGCTGACAACTTTCGTGGCCATCGCTGTAGCCGTCGCCATGGAGATTCACGGCGACCTGGAGAAGCAGATTGAACAATACGTACGGTCGGTTGACCAGACCCGGAGCCATGACTGAGGAGAAGGACGTGCGGATTCTTCCTTAGATAGATCTGAGGGCCGGATACCCGCCAGAGAGGAATCTTCTGCTTTCTCGGTCAGAATCCCCGTTTTCTGTGGACACAGGAGGTGCCGCGAGAATACCCTGGAAGTGGGGTAGGGGCAAGTCACTGTTGCGAGCGACGTGTACGATGGGGCGGTCAGCTTGAGGTTGAGCCCTGTTGTTGGTCTTCAACCTCCGGCAACAGGTCCTGTTCGCGTGGGCAATCGTGGGAGGCAGAGCGGCAGCAATGCGGTTTTGGAGAACACCATGAGTAACGATACCCAGCAGCGGGCACCCAGCATAGGAAAAGACCGCGACACAACGAAGCTGACGGCCGCGGAAAAGGGCACCGGTGC
>JABMRP010000449.1 GCA_013202535.1 Planctomycetota bacterium | reverse complement strand
GTTACAGAGGTTGACGAACGTTTGATGGTCGACCGAGAAGCTGATCACATGCACCGAACCATCGCACATGGCGGCGCACAGGCCGGAAGAATGCGCGCTGCCAAAGCCGTCGATGACGCGACCGGGCCGATCCTGGGCGATCATCTGGCCCGGCGGCGCATAGGCCCAGCGGGTGGTGTCCTGGTCGTAGCCCATGTACATCGAATGGTCGTCGGCGGGTGAGAGCCCCGTGAGGTAGTGATCGGGAGTGAGATATTTCTCGGCCACCATGATCGTGTTGCTGGCGCCGTCGCGAACCATGCCCATGGTCACTTCGCTCCGCTGGTTGGTCACGCCGTTGTTGCCGCGCGTTTGCGGCTGCCAGGGGAAGTTCGGGTCGTCGCCTTGGGCCAAGGAACTCGCCATGACGCAGGGACAGGGGGTAAGTGAACCGCCGTTGGCCGCGTAATCCGTTTTGGCGACGGGAGCCGAGGTGCGGTCGACGTTGTACATGGTGTACGACGCGGGATAAGCGTTGGGATACGCGATGGCACGCCGGCGCGAGGGGCAAATGAAGACGGACAACGGTGTCCGGTCCATCTCCAAAGCGCCGTCTTTCTGCGGCTGCGTGACCGTGTACCGGTCGTCGTCTCGGGGCAAATTGTGCATTGCTTCCTGCTCAACAAACGGCAGCACGTTGTAGATCCAACTGCCCGGCTGATCCTCGCCGAAGCCCCGATCGGCGTCGCCGGTCCACTTGAACGACCACCCGCCGCTGGGGAAGAATCCGTGCGATTCCAGATGGTTAAGGCCGCCGAGGGAAATCTGCTTGAGATGGTTCTTACACTGCACCATCCGCGCCGCCTCGCGAACGCTCTGCACCGCGGGCAGCAGCAGCCCGATGAGGATGCCGATGATGGCGATCACCACCAAGAGTTCGACAAGGGTAAACCCGCCGTTCCTTCGGATCGGTCGAGACCGCATAAGTTGCTCCCTTCTCTCAATCACCGAAAGCCAATATCCGGCAATAGCCGCCCTCTGCGCGGGCGGGTGACACGCCCTGGCTTCAGGGTACTCTTACTATGCACCGGCAACCACCCCCCCTGCTTGCGAGGGGGCTGAAGGATGGAAACGCTCATCGTATATTGCTATCCGTAGTCACTTCCGCCGTCGTCGCCATACGGCCGCGAGCATCAGCAGCCCACCGAGACCCCAGAGCGTCACGCTCGCCGGTTCGGGTACGGACACCTGTTGCTGCAACTGGAAGCCGGCCCAGTTGACCTCGCCGCCGCCGGCCAGTTGGCCTACGATCAGGCCGTCCGGGCTGGCCGTGATGAGGCTTGGGAATAGTGCCCCCCGGTCCGAGTCGGCAGCCCCGCTTCCCGTGACCGTGCTGACGATGCTCTGCATGGTGTCCACGGTCCCGTCGCCATCGGTGTCAATCGACATGAAGAAGTCGCGGCCGACCACCGGAGCACGGTAGTTGTACATCTCGTACGTCGCGCCGGGCGTCAGGCCGCTGATTCCCCAGTCCATTTGATTGGACAGGCCCGGGACGCCGAACAGGAAGAAATCTTGCGTCAGAGGGGTGTCAAAGCCCACGGCGTTAAGCGTGGACAGCGGAGTGAGCACCGAGAAGGTGGCCGTGGTGGGATTTCCATCGCTGTCGCGGAGCCCCTGCGACTTGCCGGGGGTAATGGCAGTCCAGTGTGACGCTTCAACGATGTTCCAGATGTTTCCCTGCCCGTAGGCCCCTTCCACGCCGGACATGGGTGCCCCGCCGGCGGCCTGGAGATCGACGCTCCAGAGTCCTGTTTCCGGAGGTGCCACTCCAGCCGTCACCGACACGTCGTCAACGCCGGTTCGTCCGATCGGCGAGCTTTCGGGAGGCTGGAAGTTCGTCAGGGTCTCCAATTGCAGGCGCAGGTTCTTGCCATCGTCAGCCGCTGTGGCCGTGTACCCGAAAAACGCCTCGGTCGACAAGTTCGCCGGTGCGGTGAAATCGGCCTGCGTGATCGAAGCAAGGATATTGCCCGCGGGTGTTGTCAACGGAGCGCCTACGTAGTCGCCAATGAAGCTGAACCGGTAGTCGTTGACCCCGGCCCCGGGGTGAGAGATTGAGGAACTGACATTGTACGTTTCGCCGGCCACCATCGTGCCCAGATCCTGGTAAAGTCCGGCCGGTCCCAAGTCGTTGCCAAGCTGGACAATGGTTGGGCCGTTCGCCCCGGCTGGAAAGCCGAAGGCCGGCGAGCCGACGCGATTGGTGCCGAATCCGGAAACACCGGCGGGTGCCCACCCCGGGCCCTCGAACGTCGTCCAGCCCGTCGGCACGACCTGATCATGCGCGCCGGGGGCCAGAGAGAACGGTGACTCGAAGTCGCCGTTGACCACCGGGACGATGGCCGCCAAGCAGTTGGAGCAAACGGAACTGAGTAGAAGCACTGCCGCGATGAGAACGAATCGATACATGGGTGTAACCTCCTAGAAGAAATTCGGCTCTTCCGTTTCCAGGTGCCAAACCACGGAAACCTCCGAGCCGGCGACGTATCCGTTCGAGCCCCCACCCGTGCTGAGGGACCAACTCAAACGGCACAAGTTCAGTCTAGCCACGGCTGCCGAGGACTGCAATCAATTCTACCTATTCCTACGGATAACTCCCTTCTCCTTCTCTGTCATGGGTTCTTGTTATGTCCCCTGCCACCCGCCATCGAGACGCCCCCCCACATGGGGCCTAGGTTGATTCGATTGCCCGACGGCAACCGACTGTCCAATAAGCGTGTTAGCCCCGGCACCTGTGCCGGGAGGAGCCGTGTCGAGCGTTGGCCGTGGGCATTCGACAAACTTGATGTCGTCGTTTCGATGGCGTACCATGGCCGATATGAAAGCTTCCTCGCTTACCACGGTCGTCTGTGCGGCAGTTCTTCTTGTCGGCACGGAAACTCCGCGCAGTGCATCGGCGTATCCGCTGAAGAACGCCAAGGCGACGTTCCAGCAGGGCGGCTTCCGCGTTGCTAACTCGCTGGTCGACAATTCGGCCGGCTGGGCCATTCATCCCAAGACCCACCAGAATCAGAACGCGACCTTCGAGACGGCGGTGCCGCTGGCTCTGGAGCGCGAGACTCGTTTAACCTTCACGCTCAAACACGCGGCGATTGCCAACTTCAACGTCGGCCGGTTTCGGTTTTCGGCGACCGGAGATATGCAGGTGGGCCAGGATAGCAAGTGGACTCCGCTTGCACCCGAGACGGCAACCAGCGTGGGCGGCGCCACGCTGAAAGTGCTTGCGGACCACTCGATCCTTGCCGGCGGCGTCAATCCCGATCACGATACGTACACCGTCACGGCCAAGACCACGCTGGAGCGCATCACTGGATTTCGCCTGGAGGTGCTCGCCGATGCGGCTCTTCCCGAGACGGGACCGGGGCGAGATGCCTTGGCAGCGACGGGAACCAAAGGCAACTTCGTGCTCACGTTGTTCAAGGTCGATGCGCCGGCAGACGTCGAGAAAGCGGCCCGAGCCAAGTTACTCGAAGCCGAATCGCTCCGCCGCACGGCCATTTTGGCCGAAGTGGGCGCGGAGGAAATCCTCTTCGCGGTCCGACATCGCAGCCGATCGTACCATTGGTACGACGACATCGGCTGGTTCAGTGTCGATACGGGCGCCAAGTTGTATTGTGCTCCCGGCGGGCAATTGCGGCGGCTCAACCCGAGCACCGGCCAGGTCGCCGTGTTGCTGGACGATCCCAACGGGGCATTCCGCGACCCCCAGGTGCATTACGACGGCAAGAGAGTCGTCTTTTCGTGGCGCCGCGACGGAGCCGATTACTATCACCTGTACGAGGTCAACGTCAACGGCACGGGCCTGCGACAGTTGACCGACGGACCGTTCGACGACATTGAGCCGACCTACTTGCCCGACGGCGGGATCATGTTCCCCTCGACCCGCTGCAACAGTTGGGTCTGCTGCGGATCGTTCAAGGTGACCACGCTACACCGCTGCGACGGCGACGGCACGAACATCCGCAAGATTTCGTCCAGCGCGCTCAATGAGAACACGCCCAGCGTCTTGCCGGACGGCCGGGTGCTCTACATGCGGTGGGAATACGTCGACCGCAACCAGATGCGATATCAGCATCTCTGGACGATGAACCCCGACGGCACCGGCGTGATGGTCTACTACGGCAACCAGTTCCCGGGCAATGTCTTTCTCGACGGCAAACCGATCCCGGGCACAAACCGCGTGGTCTATGTCGAGAGCCCCTATCACGGCCTGCTGGATCATGCCGGTGTGCTGATGACGGTTGATCCTCGCAACGGGCCCGACGACCGGTCGGCCTCCAAGCCGCTGGAACTCGGGCTGCGGTTCCAACATCTCCAGCCCACCTGTTTCGACCCCTATCCGCTGGCGGAAGACAGCTTCCTATTCTCCCACGGCCGCGGCATGTACTGGACAGACGGCAAGGGGCAAACACTCGCCGTGTACACGCTGCCCGCCGACACGCCGCCCAGTTGGATCATCCAGGAGCCGCGGCCGATTCGCCCCCGCCGGCGCGAACCGGTTGTGGCGTCGCGAAGCGATTTGGCCAAGAACACCGGGGAAATGGTCCTGGCCGACGTCGCGCACGGGCGGAACATGAAGGGAGTCAAAAGCGGCGAAATCAAGAAGCTGCTCGTGCTGGAGCAGCTTCCCAAGCCGGTTAGCTTTCAGATCTCGTGGAATCAGCCGATCAGCATGGGTGGTACGTTCACGTTCAAACGCATTCTAGGCACGGTGCCGGTGGAGGCGGACGGATCGGCTTATTTCGAAGTGCCCGCGATGCGTAATCTGTTCTTCGTGGCCTTGGACGAAGACGATCTCTCGGTTAAGCGGATGCAGAGTTACGTGACGCTGCAGCCGGGTGAGGTCGTTGGTTGTGTCGGCTGCCACGAGCATCGCACCGAAACACCTCGGACGGCTCGCGGATCGAGTCTGGCGGCCCTGGAGCGGCCACCCAGCCGGGTCGAGCCGATTGCCGGAGTGCCGGACGTGATCGACTTCCCCCGCGACATCCAACCGATTCTCGACAAGCATTGCGTCGGCTGCCACGACTATGAAGCGACCCGGCAGGGCGGCCCCCGAGCCGGCGGCGTGATTCTTACTCGCGACCACGGCCCCTGGTTCTCGCACGCCTACGCCACCCTTACGATTCACAAGCAGTTCTCCGACGCCCGCAACGACCACGGCAATCGGCCGCCGCGATCGATCGGAACCTCGGCTAGCCCGCTCTTGAAGAAACTCGACGGCCAGCATTACGAGGTGAAACTGTCGGCTCCCGAGCGGACGATGATCCGCTTGTGGATCGAAACGGGGGCGGCCTACCCGGGAACGTACGCCGCCGGCGGCACGGGCATGATCGACATTCACAACCCTAGCCGCTACGAACCGCATGCATGGGGAACGCAGAGCAACCCGCACGAGATCGACGGCAAGGTGTGCGTTCGCATTCCGCCGCCAAAGGCCATTCTGGATCGGCGCTGCGCGCCGTGTCATCGCCAACCGCCCCTGGACCCCCAGTTGCTTTACAACCTCACGCGACCGGAGCAATCGATGCTCTTGTTGGCCCCGCTGGCGAAAAAGGCCGGCGGCTACGAACTCTGTAAAAGCCAATCGCCGGACGATCGTATGCCCGTCTTCGCCGACACCGAGGACCCGGACTATCAGGGGATTCTCGGCTCGGTGCGTCAGGCGGCGGAGAAGCTGGCCGAGATCAAGCGGTTCGACATGCCCGGTTTCCGGCCGCAAGCAGGGTACGTCCGCGAAATGAAGAACTACGGCATTTTGCCGGAGAACTTCGATCCCGATCGGGACCCGATCGACGTGTACCAGATGGATCAGGCGTATTGGCGCTCGCTCTGGCACCGGCCGACCGGACCTCAGAAGTTTCCGTCGGTCCACGGTGAACCGACCCGGCGAAATGCGCCCTGAGGAAACTGTCGTGCTTTGCGGCGAGGTCGCCATCTGATATAATCAGGAGTCCTTACCGTCCAACGGTTTGTGTTTGAGCGCCTGGTCGGCTCGTTGCCAACTTGAAACACAAACCCCCACCCCAGGAGATTTCCCATAACCTTCCGCAACCCAACTCGATCGTTTTTGCTCTTCGCGGTCGTGGCGACGCCGCATGTGAGCCGAACCGAACTCCAGGCACTTTAAGTGAAAGAGAAACCATGAAGACTCAAATAGTTGCAGGTTGCTTGATCCTTGGAATGATCGGTACGGCTCCCGCGGCCACGCCTGAAATCAACGCGACCAAGCTTCCTGACGAGGTTCGCGCCGAACAGATTCGGGACATGAAGTGGGGCATGTTCATCTGTTGGTCGTATAGCACCTTCGCGGGCCAGGAATGGACGCCGACGCGTGGCAAAGACGCGTCCTACTTCAAAGCGACCGGCTGCGACACGGACCAGTGGTGCCAAACGGCCAAGGACGCCGGCATGGGGTACATCCTGTTCCTCGCCAAGCACCACGACGGTTTTTGCCTGTGGGACACGAAGACCACGGAGAAGAAGGTGACCAACAGCCCGCTTGGCATCGACGTCCTCGCCAAGCTCCGCAAGTCCTGCGACAAGCACGGGATCAAGCTGGCGCTCTACTTTTCCGAGGGCGATTGGAACTGGCCCGGTGCGGGCGATGGCGGGAGAAATGGCGGTACAAACCCCGAAGTAAAGAAAGCGCAGATCGAGGAGTTGTTGACGCAATACGGCCCCATTGAATTCTGGTGGATCGACCATGCGATCGGCACGGGCGGGCTGTCGCACGACGAAACGGCCGAATGGATGCACCAGTTTCAGCCGAACACGTTCGTTGGATTCAATCATGGACAGCCCGCGGGTCGCCTCTGCCTGCGTGAGAGGGGACGACCCGGCAGGCTTGGCGACAAGGACGCGTCCAAATACAACAAAGATGCCGAGGGGGCATTCAAGGGTTACCTTGTCGCTGAGTTTACGTATCCCATTCTCCCTCCGCATAAGGGTGGGGCGCAGTGGTTCTATTCGCTGCCCAAGCACGACAACCTCTGCCATCCGGCGACCAAGGTGTTCAATGACTACCAGGGCGCGATGAAATACGGCAATATCTTTTCGATCAACATCGGCCCGAACTATGCGGGAAAGATCCGTGACGTGGACGTCAAGACCCTTAAAGAAGTGGGAGATCTGATAAGAGCAGGAAGTTCCGCCCCACCAGAGAATCTGCCGGACAAGAAATAGCCTCGCCATTTCTTCTTTCGGCCGCCCGCCGAGGCCCCCTCAAATGATCCGGGCAGAACCACATTTTCTATCCGTGACCTGCGGATAATCGCGTGTAAGTCCTGTTTCCCCGGCTTTGAATGAAGTCAAGATGCTTTATATCAAAGAGAGAGCGAGGTCCGCCCCCGGCGCCCACAACTCGTTTTTCACCATGGCGTTCTGGACTTTGCCGACGGCGGTTTCGAGAAGTAGACATTGCAGAGAGATTGTCATGAAGATTCTGTTGTCAGCGACTATCGCATTCACGCTGCACGGAGCCATGGGGACCATCGCGGCTGAAGGTTCGGAAACCCTGTATCCATCAGAAGAACACCGGAAGCGCTCGCCCGGCCATATTACCTACTACATTGACCCGGCGGATGGCAGCGACGCCAATTCCGGTGTGCAGCGGAAGTCTCCCTGGCGCACCTTCCGCCGCATCAATCAGATGCTGCTTTCCTCCGGGGATCGGGTGAAGGTCGTTTCGCCCGGCTCATTTGACCAAACCCTCCTGCTGATGGGAGCCGGCGCGGAGGAGGCTCCCGTTGAAGTCAGTTTCGCCCCCGGCCGCTACGACTTCCACCCCGGCAAGGCCTTCCGGCGAAACTACCAGATCTCCAATACGAACGATGACCCCGAGGGCGGCAAGGCCGTCGGGATTCTCCTGGACGGGGCAAGGCACTTTCGGATCTCGGGGCCCGGCGCCTGCCTCTTCTATCGCGGCAAGATGATCGAGGTCTGCATCGATCGCTGCGAGGACATCATGGTATCCGACCTTCAATTTGATTATCATCGGCCGACGGTCTCGGAGTTCACGGTGGCGGCAGTTGGCGTCGGATCCGTGGACCTGAAGATCCACAAGGATTCACACTACAATATCGAAGACGGGCAGATCACGTGGGAGGGCGAGGGATGGAGCTACAAGACCGGCCTGGCACAGGAACTCGACCTGCGCACCAACGAGGTGTGGCGGCG
>JABMRP010000448.1 GCA_013202535.1 Planctomycetota bacterium | reverse complement strand
CTTGGCTGATGTATTGCGCCAACTGAGGCCCAATGCCTCGCTTTTTCAGACTGATGCGGATGTCGGCTGGTAGTCTCGGCACGGATTTGATCCTCCAGATGTTGTAAGCTCGTTATCGGCTACGCAGTCGGCTCTAATTTTAGAGAGGCGCCCCACGCCGGAAGATGTTCTCCATTCCACCCGTTTTCTCGGGGACCAGATTGACTCCATTCTCCAGACTACCCCGTTGGATGGTGATTCCGCAGCAACACCTTTCGCAAATTGTAAGAAACGGCCTCAATCCTGCTCACCATTCAGCTTGCTGAATCGGTCCTCCCCAACGTACCGGATACTTCCAGGATCGGCTGTGAATCCCTTACGAATACGGCGGTGGGCAGGCCAAATCTCTCGCGGGAGAGGTGTGGAAGAGATCCCGCATCCACCCGAAGTCCCCGATCTCCCAGCCGAATTTCTGACTGGGGTATTGCCAAGTGGAAATAAGTTTAGTAAGATATGTACGTACACCTTCAGGGTGAGGAGCACCTGATGCCAGAATTCAGGGGACGCGAGTCCGGTTGCTTGTTTGTCGGTTCAAGCTGTGATCCACCTAAGTGGTGCAGCAAGGCCGGCAAGGCGGTTTTACCCACCGTCGTACAACGAGTAGCCGGGCTCGCGTCGTTTCTTGGGGATTCTGCCCAGGGAGGTATTCATCATGCGACGCCGTGAGTTGGAGCACCTGACCGTTCCGAAACTCCGGGACCGGTGCCGCCGGGCCAAGCTGCCGGTCTACCAGCACGAGGGCTGCCGGCTCCTCAAGAGCGACCTCGTGGGCCAATTGGTCAAACACTACCGCAAGGCCCGGCCAAAGTCGAAAGCCCGCCAGACGGCCGCACAGCCCCAGCAATCAGGCGTTGTGTCCGGTCGTGCCGTGGCCCTCGTCGAGACGCTGGCCGAGCAGCTCATCGACCGAACACTGGTCGACCTGCCCGGCGACGTCACGTACAACAGGGCAATGCACAGGATCTTGCGAGGTGGCACGGCCGCGAAGGACCGAATGATTCTCCAACGGAGGCGGCTGGTGGCGATCGCCGTGCTGAGGGATGGGGCTCCGGATGAGGACGGGCGCGAGTTCTGGGCGGATCGGTACGCGGCCGAGATGAATATCGCGGGATGTTGAGGCAGCCACAATCACAATCACGAAGGGGAGCAATCATGCGTGCGTGGAAATTCCAAGACAGCCGGCAGAAGGCGAAGCTAGGCGCCAAAGCGCCGTGGTCGGTCGGCTGGATCGACCCGGATCGAGTTCGACATTCCAAGCGGATCGGTTCCAAGTCGATGGCCGAGAAGTTCCGCAAGAAGATCGAGGGGCAGCTTGCGGCGGGGACTTACGAGAACGTCCGCCGGGTATCGTGGCGGGACTTCCGCCGGCGATACGATGCCGAGATCCTATCTCGGTTGAAGCCGCGCAGCCGGACCGAGGCAATCCACGCCCTACGGACTTTTGAGCGGATCATTAAGCCGGTGACGGTCGATGCGATCAGGACCGCCCATATCGACAAGTTTCGGGCCAAGCGGGCACAAGAGCCCGGCCGGAAGCCGGGGTCGATATTGTCGCCCTACACGATCAAGAAGGGCCTCGCGTCGATCCAGGCGGCATTGAACAAGGCGAAAGTGTGGGAGTACATCGCAAAGGTGCCCGTCTTCGACAAAGTGAAAGTACCGGAGGCGAACCCGCGGCCGGTGACCCGGGAACACTTCGAGGGCATGTATCAAGCGTGCGACGTGGCGAAGATGCCCAGCGGGTTGCCATACTCGCCGGCCGACTGGTGGCGGGCTGGAGATCCTCATGTTTAGCATCACAAGCGGCTGGCGAGTGAGCGAGATTATGGAATTCCGCCGGGAAGATCTCGACGCAGACACGGGCCGGATCGTCACCCGCGCCGTGGCCAACAAGGGCGCCCGGGACGATGTGGACTTCCTTCCCGAGCCCACCATAGCCCACCTACGGTTGATCCAGGGATTCGATCCGATGGTATTCCCATGGCCTCATGGTGTCCGGTCCTTCGACATCCAGTTTCACCGCATCCAGGTGGCGGCCGGGATTCACTTGCCCTGCATTATCCAGCAAGAGCATGAGTGTACGGACGCGTGCCACCTATACGGGATGCACGATCTTCGGCGCGCGTATGCCAGCGAAAACGCCGATCGGCTTCCCTTGCCCGTGTTACAGAAAAAAATGAGGCACAAGAACGTCACCACAACCATGCGGTACGTCGCGATGGCCAACAAAATGAAGAAGGCCACCGAGGCGGTCTACGTGCCCACCGTCACCCGGAAGGCGAATTGAAAGTGCCAAGCCGAAATTGTGTGTGTATTGCGTGTTGGCCAAGAATGGTTGACGTAAGTCGTTGCCACAGATTGGGTTCGGGTTTTCCTGCGTCGGTGTTCACGACCGACGCAGGAAACGGCAAGCTGCCAAGTGCATTCGGTGGCGTACGCCGATGCCACTCTAATACCGAGCGGCGTAGAGTTTCTGTCTGGACCGTGCCGGGCATGGCAGTGGCCATTTTGACCGACAGCGATCCCTACCCCTCCCCGTAGCGTGCATGCCAAGCCACGTCCGCAGGGGGGGCATAATGCAAGAGATTTGGGAGGCGAAAACCCTCATGACACATGAAATGGGTGCGCGCTCTTCGTTGGAAATCGCAATTATGTATTTAGGGGGATACTCTGCGCACGCCCTTTGGCCGATGATTGCCTCCAGGACCAGTTCGAGCACAGGATTGATGGGCAATTCCTTCAGAGAGACGCCAGCCGACGGCCTACCCATGGAGGCCGTCGCACGCTTCGACTATGCCGCGATCGGCGTGCAGATAGCACGGACGGTCCGTGTTTCGGCCGAACGAATTCGACAACTCGTGAAGCGCAGTCTGGATGACATCGTCGAAATCGGTACCGAGTTGATCTCCGTCAAGCAGGCTCTGCCGCATGGCCAGTTCAAGCCGTGGTTGGATTCGGAATTCGGCTGGAAGGAGCGGTCCGCCCGCAACTTCATGAACGTCGCCCAGCGGTTCAAATCGGCAAGCGTTGCCGATTTGACCTTGGATCTCACGGCTGCCTATCTCCTGGCAGCCCCCTCCACGCCCGAGCGCGCCCGGTCCGTGGCAATCAAACGGGCGGAAAACGGAGAGCACGTCACAATCACGACCGCCGAGAAGATCATTGCCGAAACGAAGAGCAAGCAGGGCAACGGACAGGCAGCCCAGCGGCGAGTTCACCACGCCCAGCGGACGCTCAAAGCTCTTGGCCGACTGAAACAGCAGTGGCCAGACGGAAAAGCTCAGGAACTGGCACGGCTGCTCCGGGAGTTTGCCGATTCGTTGGAGAGTTCCCAGCTAGGAAGCAGTGACGGCACCTGTTAGCACTAACTCCTCAGTTGCGTACCGGCACTCCTGCGCGGCTGACCGCGGTCCAATTGCTGTCCGCACTCATCCGCCCCATTGCCCCCATTGCAGCAACTTGCCACCAATAGAACCTTGTGGGCACGGTCCACGAACGATTGACACGAACGGCGTGATTGGCATACGCTGTCTGGGTGGCAATTGGGTGGTTGTGCGCGGGGACAATCCCTGTCTGACGCGGGGTGCGGAGTCCACGGTAGAGAGCCGCCGAAAGTCGCTGGGCCCTTACACCGGAAAGCAGATTTCCTATCATTACGGGAGACCGAGCAATGTCCGACAAGATTATCCTTACCAACCAGAGTCAACTGAAAAAAAAGTACGGCAACACGGCCGCACTCGACAAGGCTCTCAAGGGAATGATCGCGGCCGACAAGCAGCGCGGCATTGCCACAACGGTAGTGCATCTCGACGACGCTGCACAGATGAAGAAGTACGGTGGAAAGGCAGTGATGTCAGCCGGCAGCGCTTCGCAGAACAAAGCGGCAATCGATGCAGTCTACAACAAAGCCGATCCAGATTATCTGATGATCCTCGGCGCGACGGATGTCATCCCGTATGTGCCGCTGAAAAACACCATGCCGGGCGATGGCGACCCCTATGCGTACGGCGACTTGCCATACGCGTGTAATGCAAAATACAGCACCGACCCGTCACAACTCACAGGGCCGACACGCGTTCTCGGACGGCTTCCCGATTTAGTTGGCGGTAATGACACCAGCTACGTGACCGGTTTGATCAAGGCGGCGGCCGGGTACAAGTCCCGTCCGGCGAACGATTACTCCGCATATTTTGGTATCACTGCTGAAGTATGGCATGCGTCGACGGCTTTGAGTCTGCAAAACACGTTTGGCAACAGCACAAACCTGCATGACTGCCCGTCAGGCGGGCCGACCTGGACTGCCGCTCAGTTCAAACCGCGGTCGCACTTTGTTAATTGTCACGGTTCCGCGGCCGATCCGAATTTCTACGGGCAGAAGGGGAGCAGCTATCCGATTTCGCTTTCGGCAGCGGATATTGCAAAGAAAGGACTGTCCGACGGTGCGGTTGCCACCGTCGAATGCTGTTACGGCGCGGAACTGTACGATCCGTCATTGTCTGCAGGTCAGCCCGGGATCTGCAACACGTTCCTTAGGGAAGGCGGCTACGGGTTCTTTGGCAGCACGACGATTGCTTACGGTCCTGCGGCCGGCAACGGAGCCGCCGATCTGATCACGCAATACTTTCTGCAGGACGTCTTGGCCGGCGCGTCGCTCGGCCGCGCGGCCCTACAAGCTCGGCAAAAGTTTGTACAGAACTCCGGCACCATGAACCCAGTCGACCTGAAGACGCTGTCGCAGTTCTATCTGCTCGGCGATCCGTCCGTTCACCCCGTCACGCTGCTGCAGGCGCACACTGTAGCGGCCGACAACAACCTGATGAAAGGGCTGGTCGGTACGGTGATAAATCTCGTTGCCCACCGGGCAAACCGTAGACGGCAGTTAATCAGTGCCGGACTGTCTCTAGTGTCGTCCATCGCATGTGCGCGGCTGTCGAAGACGATCAAGCCGGGCATGAACGTGGCGAAAGCGCTAAAGCGGATCGCCTCGAACTTGAATCTGACGGATTTCGACATTAGTTCGTTTTCTGTAAGTGGCAGTGCGCTGCCGAAGTCAGTTTATGCGAAGGCCGCTCCGAAACGCGTGTACCACTTGATTCACGGCGAGGCGAAAAAGCCGGTCAAAGCGCCCATTACACCGCGAATCGCCGTTGTGGTCGAGGAACAGAGCGGCAAGATCATCTCTCTCCGTGAATACTACAAGCGATAGAGCATGAACGTACGTGGCAAAATCATCCGAACCAAGGTTGCACCTGGTTCAAAGAGCGAACGTGACGCGGTGGTCATCGTCACGGGTGACCGGGAATTTGTTCTGCGTCGCAGCGGGGCAAACCCGTTTGTCGACCCCGAACTCGACAAGCTCGTGGGGAAGCATCTGCAGTGCGAAGGCACCCTACACGGTCAGCACTTCATCATGACCGACTGGTCCGAAGTGGATGAGGAGTAGGCAGGAATGCCGTATTGCGAAAGTCTTCAGGTGCATGTTAATGGCATGCTGCGATGGCGTAGAGTGGACAGCTTCACGAAAACTGCGGGAGAACCCCTTTTGCGTGCCGATTTCCACGCCGCGATGGGATCCTTCAGTCCCGTGGCATTTGAGGGCAGACTTGTCTGCGATGGGAGCTAGATAATGAGTGATCACGTACTTGGTTTGTTGAAAGTGCTGGCAGTATCCGTGACGTGTTGTCTCGCGCCCTCACCGGCAGCCTGGGCAGCCCCCGCTGACGCGGACCCACCCGGTGAAGAAACGAACGAGCCGATCAAGATCACGGTCTGGCTAGTGTCAAACGAGCCGTGGACGAATCACAAGGACGGAAACCCCCGGGAGCTGTTGGAGGAATTCAACAAAGGTCTGGACGACACGGGTGTAACCGTATTGAACGTCGAGGATCTAGTTCCTCTCGTGAATCTGCCGCAGGAAAGGAATAATGTCCTGTATAGGTTGGACGAGGTCCGAGAACAGAAAGGCGCGCTCGCGTGCTTCAAGCAGTTCGTTCAGAAACACGGGCGGGACAAAGTAGCAATAGATGTCCGGTTCGTGGGGTGGGGCGAGGCGTTTGAGTTGCTCGACGAGGGACTCCCGAAGCAGATGACCCTCTCCAGTACGACGCCGGACATCGTTCAGATTGGCAGTACGTGGCGCGGCCGCTACGCCCCCTATGCCCATGATGATTCTCGACAGAAGCTACCAGGTTACAGCGCACTGCAACAGAATGCTCCCACTCTTCCATACATCCTCGATGTGCGTCTCCTCTTGTACTGGAAACTGAGTGTGGGAGGTGATCCCGGCTCCCTGGAGCCACAAGAGAAAGGGCCAAGTGTTCGGGATTTTGCGAACTGGGAGGAAGTGATCGAGCGTCTCCACAAACTCAACGCCTCGCTTGGAGCCGGCGGACAGAGTCCCACGGATGAGGCGCCGATGCCGCTTGTGTTTCAAACCGAGCCTGGCAGTCAGAACCTGATGCACGACTATGTTCCGTTAGTCTGGTCCGGCGGCGGTGAGTTCATTGACGGAGACGGCAGGGTCGATCTGTCAAGCGACGCAGCGCTCGAGGTTCCTCGGCTGTTGCGTCGTTCCGTATGGCAGTCGGCGCAGGGGGCTCAGCCGTATAAACTGATCAAGTTCTCGCCGGAAAGTCAGGCCGTCATCCAAGAGACGTTGTTTAACGGCGAGTACGGGGCAGCCACCTTGCCCGCTAATGCGCTGCCAAGCTTTTACAGAAACTTGTCGCGGAACCCTGGGCAAATCAGCGATCCCTGGGACCATCTGGGCATAGCCCTGCTTCCATGCACGTTTCGGGGTGGCAGCGATCTTCTCGTGACGAAGGGCGCGGGCGTTGGCAGGAAAAAGGAACTCGCATTCGATCTGGCGCGTGAATTGGCTCCCGAGTCTCAGGAATCGGATTATGCTCAAGTTCTGGCTGGACATGGGCTGTGTATTGGTTCAGCCTGACATTGAGTTTCGACGGGCTTGAGTTTGCTAGTTGAAGTGGTGGGGGTAAGTGGACTAAAGGCAGTATTTTCTTAATTGAGTTTATCGCATTGGGCCAAAAACGAAGAGGGAGTGGATAGGAAG
>JABMRP010000447.1 GCA_013202535.1 Planctomycetota bacterium | reverse complement strand
GTCAAGAACGGTGTCGGCCCCCATGGCCACGAGTCTCGCCTGGGCCTCCGAGTCCTCGGCATCCTGCAGGATCACCGTCGTTGGACGCTCCGGCAACTCGTTGAGCAGGGCAATGCTGACCTCGTCTGGCTTGGGAATGAGCGACCTGCTTATCACCACGACGTCGGCGCAACTCCGAATGGCCTTTTGCCACGCGGACTTGGGATGATCGTGACATGCAAGCTGGACGTCCGCGTCCTTGAACGCTTGCTGGAGTCGATTCAGAAGCGATTCGTCGTCAATGCAGAGGATCAGGCGAACGAGCATGTCGATGGTACCTCGGGCGTAAATGCCGGCATCGATCTTTCGGGTGGCATGGCGCAAATCATATTGGGTGTTTCTCGGACCGTTTTGGCCGATTCGGCGGTTCTGAGCCGCTCTCTGCCAAACCGGATCCTACCTCGGACAAGATGTTCCGGCAATCTGGTTCCGGTTTTTCTGGATAACGGCGATTTGTTGCCGGTTTTTCGGCCGGTTTGTGGCTCCACGTGCATCGCCGACGCGGAAAATGCTCCTTCGCCGTTGCGATCGTGGCCAGGCGCCGCAAGCGGAAGCGTGAGACGTTCATTCCGCTGGTCCACGATCCGGGCCAACGTCTGGAGGCGGATTTTGGCCAAATCCATGTCGATTTTCCCGAGGGCCGCCGGGCCGTTTCGGTGTTAATCTTGGTCTGGTCGCACTCGAACTACCCGTTTGCCGTGGCCCTGCCCACGCAACGTACGGAAGCCATTTTGGAGGGCATGGTCCGTGGTTTCGAGCACTTCGGCCGCGACTCCAGCCTGATACGATGGCTCTAAGGAAGCCAATCCATTGCGACTCCGCACCCCCGGCGTGCCCGTGAATCCGATGAACGATTCCCCCGAGAATCTGCTTGGCGAGGGTGCCGAACGGTTGGTTCTTCTCTGGCGTGTCGATCCCGGAGAGGCGGACCTTGTGCTGGCGGTAACTACCTAAGCCGTAATCGTCGCCGGATGCGCTACGATGAATACTTAACGGCCGGTTATCCAATCGCCAGCGGAGTGATCGAAGGCGCGTGCCGCCATGTCGTGAAAGGCCGAATGGAACGCTCGGGCATGCGTTGGACGATCGATGGTGCGCAAGCGATGCTCGACCTTCGCGGCACGTCGATCAACGGACAATGGCCCATGTTCCAAGCCCATCGAATCCGAACAGAAACCCAACGACTCTATTCCAAGCGTCAACTACTGAAACAACTTGCCTTTCGGCTCGCCGCGTAGCGGAACGCCGGTTACACCCAATTGATTTCACGACCGTCGCCTCCGTCGTCCGTACCAGGCCAGCCCCAACAGGCCCAACGCGGCCAGGGCGAAGGTGGAGGGCTCGGGCACGGCGGAGGCTTGGGTGAGTTCAAAACCGTTGATTCCCCAGATCTGGCGATGCACGGCGGTGTTCGACAGCGGCGCGAACCGCAGCACCACGTCGTTGGTGCCATCGGCAAGGAAGCTCGTCTGGAAGGTCGACGGCAGCGTATTGGCGTCCGGTCCCGTCCAGGGCCCCACCGGGTCAAAGCCGCTGGAGTCGGGGTTCCCGGCGGGCGTGCTGTCAGTCATCAACCCGTCGGGCAACGCCTCCCAGGTGGCGCCGCCGTCGGTCGAGATGTCGACGGTGAAGTCGCCGTGTACGTTCTCGGTGTCGTGGTGGAACGACTTCCAGTCGTAGCCGCCCGCGGGCAGGTCGCCGAGGGCCAGCGTCAGGTAGGTCGGGGTGCCGGTGGTGCCGTCCCAGTTGCCGTTGCCGCCGTTGCCCGTGCGGGTGTCGGTACCGAGAAAGTCGGTCACCAGGTCGAGGTCGCCGGCGGCGTTGTCCCAATTGGCGTCGTTGCCGCTGCCGCGGTCGATCATCTGCTGCACGCGGTTGTCGGTCGAGTTGGGCCAGTCCGGCGTGACCGATACGGTCGTGCCAAAGGCGGAGTAGGTCTTCGTGTCGAAGTCGGCGGCCACTTCGTGGGCGGCGTCGTACGGCAGGAAGCCGGCCTGGTTGTGCGGGCCGCCGTCCTGATTCGTGGAATTGAAGTCGACGAGAAGCGGTTCCGGGTCGCCGCCGCTGGCGGCTTCCATGTTGAGATGGAAGACCTTGTCTGCATTGATGTAGCCAAAGGTCGGGGTGCTTTGCCCGTTAGTCTGAGATCTGTAGGCTTGGCCGTCCGTGTACGCGGAATTAGCAGTTGACGCCCTATACGGAATTCCACTCTGCCAGCCCGAGGTAGAGCTGTTCATGGCCAGATCGAAACCGTAAAGTGTGTTGGCCGACAACGTGACCGGCGTATCGAGCGTAAAGGTCCAGTAGTCACTAGCCACCGAATCAACGCTCTGTACAATGCCCGACTCAGTGGCAAACGCGCTGTACGACGTGCCCGAGACGTCGCCAATGGTAAGGGTGTAGTTCTTCGTCAGCAGTGAACCCGACCAGGACTGCAGTGTAATCGCGTCGAGTACGGCATCCTGGCTGCCGGTGGTGAAAGTTTGGCCAATCGCTCGTGTGTCCGTCCAGAGCTTCTCTCCGGCAGTCCCCGCGGCCAGATTTGCGATATCCTCACCGTCCACAACTGGCGCCGTCGTGCCGACGGTCAGGGTCGCCGCGCCGGCCGAGGTGGCCAGGGCAAGTGCGGTAACGACGGCGAGGATCAAACCTGTTGAAAACCTGTTGCATCTCATGAATTCACTCCTGGAAAAGACGTTATCGCCGCGACGGCCTTCAGCGGGTGCTGAAGCGTCTGCCGGCGAACAGAAACAAACTTGACCGATACGATTCACGACCGTCGCCTCCGTCGGGCGTAGAACGCCAGCCCCAACAGCCCCAACGCCGCCAGGGCGAAAGTGCTCGGCTCGGGCACCGCGGCACTGAGTGCCGTGAGGCGAACGTTGTCGAACTCGACTTCAACGTCAGTTCCGCCACCTTCCGGATCGAGCCCCAGGCTGAGCAGGCGAATCTCCAGGGGAAGTCCCACCAGGCCCGCATGGGCCGGATCATAGCTGTAGGCAACGGTCGACGTGGCCCACTCCTCCCAGGCAGGGTGCAACGTGTTGTTGTCCTCGCCGATCACGACGTCGCCGGCCAGGAGTTGGACCGCATAGCCCGAGAAGTAGTAATCCCACGCATTGCCCACTTCGACGGTCAGTTCGTATTCCGTGCCGGCCTCGAAGTTGGTGGTCAGGACCTGCGTCAGCCCGTTGGGCGTGCCGGAGAGGGGTGCATATTGATAGGCCCATCCCACATGGTCGCCGTCGGGCGCGCCCGACGTGAATTGATAGCCTTCCGGATACCAATTACCGACATCCGCACCGGGGCCCCACGCGTCCCAGCCGGTCGCGGCACCGTAGCCACCCTGTCCACGCGTCGGATCCTCGAAGCTGCCGTTGACAATGGGGATGTCCACCGGTCCCGATGGCGGGTCGCCGCCGCCGCCGCCGACGGTGACGGACAGCGGATCGGACAGGGCGTAGTACCGCCACTGGCTGTTGGGATCGCCGCTGTCCCACCGGAGTGCCCAGCGGCTACCGTTGTTCGGATTCGAACTGCCCCAGTTGACGTTGGGGCCGCCCAAGAATGATCGGATGGATCCGCTAGGGTGCGTTCCTGTCGCGACGTTGACGCCATGATTACCAGGGCTAGCCTCGAAAGCCTCTTCATCGAGGTAGCCTGGCGAGTAGAATACCGAGCCGCTCCTCACGCCAAACCCGTTCCACATATCGTCGCTGTCCTCGGCGATCATGGTCATGCCATCGAGCACGAAGATCCCCATATCGCTGTTGGTCTCCGTCCCCGTGTTCTGGCGGGCGCTGACCGTTTCGGTGGAGCCGACCACCTTCCACTTGTCGCCATCTCCGAGGTCCGGAAAGGCCACGCTACCGTCGGCGACGGTATTCACGAAAGCGTTGTAGTCGTTGATGTCCGTGGACGTCGCGTCTCTCGTTGTTGACGTGTGAAAGGCGAGCCGGTACTGATCGCCTTCGGCCCAGGCGGCGCCCGTGGCGGGATTGATCCCCCCGTTGGCGTTGCCCGGATCCAGGACACCGAGTTCGCCCGCGAGGTCCCCGCCGCCGCCGCCGGTTGCAGCCGCCTCGAAGGCCGCGGCCACCGTGGCATCACCCGTCGAGAAAGTGGGGGTTACGGTAGCGGGCGAAGCAACAAACTGGTAGCCGGAGCCAATCCTCGATGCGCTGAGGTCCACCAGCGGTGACTGCGGAACTTCCGTTGCACTGTCGGAAACGGCCTTGCTGGTTGCGAGCACAAGGCTGTCATCGGCCACCGTCGTCAGGCTCACGGATGCGGAGTCCGCACTGCTGCCCACGGGACCGTGCCCGGCTTCCGTGCCCAAAAGCTCCAGGACCGTGACCGCGTTGCGAATGCCCCAGGACGCTCCAGCATAATCCACCACGAGGTTTCCCGCTGCTCCGGGCGAGTCGAGGTAGTAGACCCCAGCGGCTACGCCCAGGGGACTCGTGACCGTGGAACTGACCTTTACCGCCTCCGTAAGCGTCGTACTACCGTAGGTCACGCTATTGATGCCAAGCGACGATCCCCTGTCCCTGCCTCCTCCGACAAGGACGACCAGCTTGTCCGCGCCACTGGCGTCGTAAGAACCGAAGTCGACAGGGCTATAGTGCGCACCGCCGGGACCATTGATCGTCGTCTGGCTGTCGATGACGATCGCCGCGCCGGCCGAGCCGGCCAGGGCGAGTACCGCCACGGCGGCGAGGGTCAATACCGCTGAAAACCTGTTGCATCTCATCGATTCACTCCCCCAAAAAAGCGTGAACGCCGCAGCGGCCTTCAGCGGGTGCTGAAGGGTCGGCCGTCGGCGGCGCGAGCGAACATGAACAAACCTTTCCGATACGATTTCACGACATTCGCCTCCTTCGTCCGTACCATCCCAGGCCCAACAGCCCCAGAGCGGCCAGGGCGAAGGTGCTCGGCTCGGGGACTGCGGCGGCGACCGATTGCTGATTGAACCACACATTGTCGAAAGCCGTCGTGCG
>JABMRP010000446.1 GCA_013202535.1 Planctomycetota bacterium | reverse complement strand
TCGGATACGCCTGGACCAGCAAGACGCGCGTCTTCTGGTCGGTCACCTTCACGCGCCGCGACACGCGATTGTTGCCGGTATTCAGTTCTTCCTCAAGCGGTTCCACCTCGACGACGTACTCAAACTTTTCGCCGGGCCGGCTGGCCTCCGGGGGGCGATAGGGCAACGTCACTCGCTGCGGCTGGCCGTCGCCGCCGACGACCGTCGTGACCGAGGCCAGCGGTTGGGGGCTTCCCCGATGCCGCAGCACCACCTCGACCTCCCGGGCCGTGCAACCGATGCCGGTCAGTTTGACGTCGAAGAGTACCACGTCGTTGACGAATACCACGTCGTCGACCAGCAGATCCGCGAGTTCGAGATCGCAAACCGGTTGCCGGTCGCCCACGGCCACGGTGAACAGCCGAACGTTCTGACTGGCCGCGCGGCGGGCGGCTTCGGCCAGCCCCGGTCCTTCGGTGTTGATGCCGTCGGTCATCAACACGATCGCCGCCGGCGCCGTTCCCCGAAGGTCGGCCAGCACCTTTTCCACGACCGCCCCGAGCTGGGTCGACGTGCCTTGCGGGTTGCCTTCGTCGGGCAATTTCCGGATTTCCTCGATCCACTCCTCGGGTGTCGTGGCCGTGCTCCGCTGGGGCCCGGTCAGGTAGTACACTCGTAGCTTGTAGTTGCCGGCGATTCCCGCCAGCAAGGCGCCGTCGTTTTCGACCAGAAGCGTCTTGACGAGGTTGATGCGAGTGAGCCCCTGGAAACCGGCCGCCTCGACCCGCCGGGTCAATGCCTCTCGGGTCGCTTCGTCGTACCGGTCGATCGTCCCCATGCTCAGCGATTCGTCGAGCACGACGACCACGTAGGGCAGGCCCGTCCGCTCCAGCGAGAGGGTGAGTTGGCCGATCATCAACAGCACCAGGGCGACCAGGGTCAGCCGCATGGCGGCCAGTGCCATGCGATAGCGGCGAGTGGCCTCGCGGTTCTCATGTAAATAGACGGTCACTACGGCGACCACCGACAGAACGATCAACACCAGCGTTGCCCATGCCGGCAACGGCCAGGCCCCGGTCAACCGCCAGGCCGTACCTTCCCCGGCTTCGGTCTCGATGCCGAAGAGCCGTTCCAACCAGGAAGGAAGCATGCCGTTCATGAGGCAGGGTATCCGAAACGCCAGGCGAGGAAGATTTCGACGAACAACAGGGCCAGAACCCCAAAGAGCAACGGCCCATGCCAAGTTCCGCTGCGGCGCACTTGGGCGATCGGCGCGTCGGCGGAACCCTCCCGTTCGACGTGCGACTCCAGCGGCACGTCCGACCAGATCCGCCGCTTGAGCGCTTCGATGTCAAAGGCCTTCAGGTCGCTTTCGCTTGAGTCGTTGTACTGGCCGGCGTCGACGTTGACGGAAAACCGAACGGGCGGGTCCAACTCGGCCGTATAGACGCCGCTGGTGGTCGTGTCGGCATAGCTCCAGGTGGCATACTTTCCATCGAGTTGCACCGCCAGATCGATCTCTCGACCGTCGCCGTCGGCTGGGCCCGCATTGTCGGGCCGGCGCAGGACGAACTTGGTCGTCCCCGCCGCGGCCGTGGCGTCATCCAGCGGCTGGCCGACCAGTAGATTACGCTGTTTCTGTCGTCCTCCGACCGCAAAGGACAGAATCTCCTGCACCAACGGTAAATAGGCGGCGCCCAGCGAGAGGTCGCTCCAGGACAAACCGGCCGAGGTGGCCACCAGAATCGAACGTCCCCGGCCGATCTCCTCGGTCACCACGATCGGATCGCCCTGCTCGCTGGCCAGGGCAACGACCGCCTGGGAATCGCTTGGCACGTCGAGTTGAAAGTAGCGGCTCAGCCGAGCGCTTAAGAGCCCCGCCTCCGGATGGCCGCGGAACTCGCTGGTGATCTCGTGTTCGTATTGCAGCGGATCGAGCCGGTAAGCGCCCTCGGGCTTCAAGCTCCCCACGCGGGCGGGCAACACGCGAACGGGCCCCGCCGCGGCGCCAAGCTGTTGGTTGTACCGGTCGGGCAGAGTCTCTTCCCCCAGGAAGAACACCAGACTGCCGCCGTGCGTGAGATAGGCGTGCAGCACTCGCGCCTCGTTGGCGGTAAACTGCGCCACGCCGGCCAGGAACACGCAATCGTACTCGTCCAGATCGAGCTGGAGCAGCTTGCTTTCCGGTACCACGTCGACACGCCGCGTCTCGGCTTCGGTACGATCGTTCCACGGCGCCAGGGCGACCGCCAAGTAACGGGCTTCATCGCGCCATCGCTGGGGGGCTGGGCGACCGTTGACACAGAGAATCTTCAATGCCGGCCGGACGGATACGGTCAACCAGCGGTGATCGTCCACCTCCAGCCCGTCGCCCGGCAAGCGGACTTCCACCGCGTGATCGCCGGGCGAATCAAAACGGTAGGAGAAGGTGACCGTCTTACTTTTCCCCGGCTCCAGATCAACCGTCGCATGGCGCACGCTCCGTTGGCCGAACAGCAGGTCGACGCGCTGGTCCCGGCGCGCCAGCTCGGAGAAGTTTTCGACCGTCGCCTGGATGGTAACATTTTGGCCCGGCAAGGCGTACTGCCCGACGGCACGCACGTCGGTGATCGCCAGATTGCTGGTTTGGTCTTGCCCAACGTCGATCACCACGACGCGAGCCTGCTCGGCCAGTCGCCGGGCGTCCTGGCGAAACTTCTCCGCGCCCGCTTCCCCGACGTCCCATCCTCTCTGGCCCAGGTCGGACAGGAAGAAGACCTCGTGGCGGGTCAAACCGGGTGCCTCGCGCTGGGCGGTTCGCACGAGTGTCTCGGCCTCGGCCAGCGCTGCCGGCACGTCGGCATGGGTATGCGGCAACCGCAAGTCGGCCAGTTCGCGAAGAAAACTCCGCGGATCGAGCACCGGTGTACCGATCACCACGCGCGGCGGCGACGACATCAGAACCAGCGTGAAACCGTCGCCCTTCTCACTGGAGCCAACGATTTCGGCGGCCCACTCCTTGGCCGTCTCGAAACGACTCTTGCCGGCCTTGCGGTAGGCCATCGAATACGACCCGTCGATGACAATCACTCGGTGGGTTCGCTGTCCGCCGGGCAGAAAGAGCGTGCTCTGGCTGGCGTACGGTTCGGCCACGGCCAAGACGATCAGCGCGATCAGCGCGGTACGCACCAACAGCAGCAGCAACTGCTCCAGTCGCAACCGCCGGGCGTCGCGCTTCAGCGCCGCCAGAAGGTATTCCACCGCCGCCCAGGGTACGCGGCGGAACTTCCGCCGGCTTAGGAGATGAATGATCCAAGGCGCAGCCGCAGCCCCCAGCCAACCCAGCATCGCCAGGTTGCCGAATCCGAATCCAAGGATCAGCGGATGCGGGGGCATGATTGTGTCGTTTGTTTCTTGGGACTCGTACTGGAACAGTGGTCGTATAGTAGCCATCTCGCTCCGCGAGATGTAGCCCGAACAACTCTGAACTCTCAAAAGCTACATCTCGCTCCAGCGAGATGGCTACTATACGGTCATCCTTTGGCTCGTGTCATCCGCGATGCCAGGTAACTCGACAGGGCAATCTCCAACGACTGGTCGGTGCGCAGTTGCACGTAGTCGATCTTCTGCCGGCGGCATCCCCGCTCGACGCGGCGAACGAATCGCTCGAACTCGGCGAGGTACGCCTTGCGCAACGCCCGAGCATCGACCAACAGGTCGGGAAACTCCTCCAGGCCGCAGAACATGGTCGTCCGGCGGAAGGGAAAATCCAACTCGGCCGGGTCGAGCACATGCATCAGGACCACTTCGTGGCGGCGATGCCGGAAGTGTTTCAACCCGGCGAGCACCGCGTCGACGTCGTCGAACAGATCGCTGAGAATAATGACGATCCCCCGCCGGGAAAAACGCTCGGCCAGTTCGTGGAAGATGCGTCCGGTGGCCGTCTTTCGCTGCGCGGGCGCGTCGGCCATGACGTGGACGAGTTGCTCCAGGTGCGATGGGTTGCTGCTGGCGCGGACGGTCGTTCGGATGCGGTCGTCGAACGTGACCAGCCCGACGCCGTCGGCTTGCCGCAAGATCAAGTGGGACAGGGCCGCGGCCACCGATCGGGCGTATTCCAACTTCGACATGGCCGCGCCGTCGCTCTGGTACGACATACTCTCGCTGGTATCCAGCAAGATGTGGGCGACGAGGTTTGTCTCTTCCTCGAACTGCTTGAGATAGAACTTGTCGGTCCGGCCGAAGACTTTCCAGTCGACGTAACGCAGGTCGTCGCCGGGCGCGTACTCCCGGTGCTCGGCAAACTCGACGGAGAAGCCGTGGTACGGACTGCGGTGGATTCCCGAGACGTACCCCTCGACGATCAGCCGGGCACGCAACTGGAGTCCTTCAATCCGACTCAGCACCTTCGGATCCAAGTACTTCCGGTAGTCTTCCACGGTTGCTTGCCTCGGGACCGTCGGGAGAAACAGTGTCGATCAGCCGGTCGATGACGTCGTCCGTTCGGACGCCCTCGGCCTCGGCGTTGAAATTGGTGATAATGCGATGCCGCAACACGGGATGGGCCACCGCCTGAACGTCTTCGATTCGGGCGTGAAACTGCCCATGGAGCACGGCCCGGGCTTTGGCGCCCAGCACCAGATACTGGCTTGCCCGGGGACCCGCCCCCCAAGTGACGTACTGGCGAACAAACTCGGGCACGTCGCCCTGACTCCGGCGCGTGAGCCGGGCAAGCCGCAGGGCGTAGCGGCTGACGTGATCGGCCACCGGCACCCGGCGCACGATCCGCTGCAACTCGACGATCTCCTCGCCGGTCAGCGTCGGCGTGATCTCGGGCGTCAGGTCGGCCGTGGTCCGCTTGACGATCTCCAACTCCTCGTCTTCGCTCGGATAATCGACGTAGGTGTTGAACATAAAGCGGTCCAGTTGCGCCTCGGGCAACGGGTAGGTTCCTTCCTGTTCGATCGGGTTTTGCGTGGCCAGCACGAAGAACGGCTCGGTCAGCCGGTGCCGCACACCGCCCACGGTGAGCTGGTGTTCCTGCATCGCCTCCAGCAGTGCCGCCTGGGTCTTGGGAGGCGTGCGATTGATTTCGTCGGCGAGGATCACGTTGGCAAAAATGGGGCCGCGAAGAAACTTCAGGTGCCGCGTGCCGCTGACCTTGTCTTCCTGGATCACCTCGGT
>JABMRP010000445.1 GCA_013202535.1 Planctomycetota bacterium | reverse complement strand
GAAGTAGACCGTCTCGATATCCTGGGATCGGCTGTTCAGATAGGCCCAGTTGAACATCGCCGCCGCCATGCCCGCGCCGATTGCCAGTATCAGACCTTGAAGCCCTTTCATCGCACACTCTCCCTAATCGCTCATCGCTTGAAAAATCAACAACCCCGTCATGCCCCCGCGACCATCGGGCCCAAACCGTACGTCGACTCGTGCGTCGCGATCCCGACTGTGTAACCGCGCTGCCCGCGTTTCTCCCTCACGTTGCCATCCGCGGGGCGAACTCCACCCGCGCCCGCGACGCCACTGATCGAAATGCGCTTCCCACTGCTCGGGACTCGCCTCGCCCGAAAAACTCAGCACTTGGGCTCCATCTTCGGCGCGAACCGAAAAAATCATCTCGCTGCCGTCCGGCAGGGGCGTTGGAAAAGCCGCCCCGGTGCCGTCACCGGCTGCGAACGTGTACAGCGTCCAGACCTGCTCGTCGGCCGGCAGCGCCAGCCCCCAACTTACCACGCCCCGGTCGGGTGAGGCAACCTCCGGCGACTCGGCACGCGGCATTTTCGCTTCGATCGGCGCCGTGGCCACGACCATCGGCACGACGCCGTCCAGTTCGTGGATTTCCCAGCCATTGTCCGTCCGATCGACGGGCTGTTTTCCCTGGAGCCGCGCAAGCAGCGCTTGCTGCCGGGGACCGGTGGCCACGGCGGGCGGGGAGACGCCAGCGGCCAATTCCCGGCAAGTGGCCCGAAGCGCGCGGGTCGCCTGTTGACGGTCGCCGGTCATCCGCGCCCGTCGAATCGCTCCGCCGCCGTCGCCGAAGCGAAGTTCGTGGGGCCGGTTTTCGTCGCCCAGGGCGCTACTCCACTCGGCCGACGAGGGGGCGGCCGGAGGCGCGGCGTCTTCAGGAGCCCACCATCTGAGCACTTGCCGCCCGAAGCCCCATCCGGCAACCAGGATCATCAGCGTCAGCACGCACTTGGTCGTTATGCCGGAGATCCGCCCGGCGAGGCGGGCGTACCCCAGCGCCGACGATTTTTCCTTGGCGGCGGACGGCGACTCGGGCGATGAGCGTGTTTTTTCGTCAACCTCGGTCACGGCCGCATGCTCCACAAGACACTCCGCCGGGAAATGCTACGTCTGGTCTCGATCGAAATGGTCCACTCCATGGGGGCGTTTGAGCGTCTGCAGAAACTGCTGCAATCGTTCGATCCGTCTCTCCAACGCGGCGATTTCCGCGGCGTTTCCGCTGGCCACGGCGTTTTGCTCCGGCGTGCGGTTGGCCGGCGGAGGCAGCGAGTCGATCTCGTACCGCAGGGTTTGAATCACCCGCTCGAAAAGCCCGATGAACCACCCCGCCATCTCTTCCGGCACGCTGGGGACATCGCGGATGACGTGGCCCTGTTCGTCGACCTCGTATTCGCCCTCCACTTTGTCGACGTAGTCATCGAGCAACTCGCCGACCGAATCGGTCGGCAACTGGCAGAAGCCGTTCATGTAGGGATGGAAGTCGCGTGCGTAATGGCAACCCCAACCGAATCGGCGTCCGTAAGCGATCGATTCTTCGTCACGGTCCAGCGGCGCGAGGTCCGGGTCGTCCAGAGCCACAACGATCGTGCTGACCGCGGCAAGATAGGCCTGGACGTAGCTCGAGCCGGCTTTGGCCAGCACGTACAGGGTCGGAATCCGTCGCTGGACCGTCCCGTGCAATCCCATCCGCTGATATTGCCAGCAATCGTCGAGCAGGTCGTGACTGACGTCGAACGTGAATCCGCCCATCTTGGCCAGCAACGCGTAGGGCCGTTCGAGATATGACTTGCCGCGTCGCAATCCCCGGCTGGGATCGAGCAGCCATCGACGGGGATCAAGCCCCTGGGGCAGCGGGCCGCGTACGACCGGATGATCCAGCAGCGGGTCGTCCAGCACGTCGATATTGCCCGCGTTCTCCGTGCTCATCGTGGCCGGCGGCTGCCAATACTCCGGGGCCGGGTCATTCTGGCCGGTCCTCGGCCATTGGGTACGCCATACCGCATCGCGAGCGACGCAGAGCGAACGTACTTTCCACGCGGCCGCCGTGCCGAAGTTGATCATCAACGCCATCACGAACAGTAGAATGGGCAACACCATGACCATTTCCAGGGTAGAAAGCCCCCGGGCCGGTCGTCGGAACGCCGCTTTTCGGTTGAGTCTAGCCACGGAGTCGTCCTCTTTAGTGCGGACTGATCCTGATGATGTCTTCGGTTGTTAGTTCTTGCAGGTTGGGAAGCTCGATCCCCGAGGCATCGAACTCCGGCAGCGGGGGCCGCGTGGTCAGGATCGTGGCCAGGCCTTGCTGGGTTGCCGGCACGAGCTTTACCGTCCAGCTCTGGTTGATCAGGTTCCACCACGTCGCTTGCGCCTGCATCCGCTGACGCTCGACGTACCAATCCAACTCGTCGTCTTCCTCGGGCGGTTGCGGAGGCGAGGGCGGGCGCATCGTCAACGGGGGATAAT
>JABMRP010000444.1 GCA_013202535.1 Planctomycetota bacterium | reverse complement strand
GTCGAGTTCCGTCGATAGCCGCCGGGCATAGCCGAGCAGCCGGTACAGTTCCTCGGGCCGGCACAACGCGGTCAATTCATTGCCGTAGAGGCCGTCCAAGCCGATCCAGCCCTTCTTCACCGCCGACACGAACTCCTTGCGTTGCTCGGGCGTTGTCCGTTTCAAATAGCCATCGACTGCCCAGAGCACTTCGCTGTTCCACTTGAACCGCGCGCCGGGCGGATTGTCGGCCGTTGCACGCGCCAACTTGATGGCCTGCTCGAAGTACTTCCCCTGCATCTGCTCGACCTCGGTCTGCACGTGCGTGTAGCCGATGTCGACGTGCGAGTGGGGCAAGATGTAGAACGTCCAAGGACGGACCGGTTTGCGAGTCAACTCGCTTGTGAGGACGACTTGCCCGTTGATCTTGACCGCCACGCGCACCGCCTGCTCGGTTTCGGCCGCCGGAAGCAACGTCTCAATCGTGTGCGTGCCGAATCGCATGGCGAGGGGCGCCGGCTCGCGACCGGCAATCTCCAGCAACGCCTCACACGGTTCGAGGTACGGATAATCGACCACGATGCGAGCCGGTTGCATCGGGCGGCCGTTGTTCTTCAGTAGCGCCTGACCGCTGGTCGCGTCGACCGTGATGCGTGCCGGCGTCGTCTCCGCCTTGCCGGCCGCGTAGAACTCGATCTCCGCGCCGCCGACGGTCGCGTGTACTCCGCCGAGGCCCGTGACCTTCCAACGCACGTACCTCGCGGTCACGGGCCGAAACGCGGCGCAAGTGACCCCGGCGCGAACGTTGGCGTGCTTCAGCTTGACGGTAGCCAGCACGTTTTGGAAATCGGGTGCATCGCTGAACGTCAACACGGCCGTGCCGACGGTGGCCGGGTCGTGACGGTCGACGTGGCGAAACGCGGCGATTGGCTTGGGCCGGCCGAAATCGAAGTCGAGAAACGTCTCGGTCCCGATGCCGGCGCTGGCGTATTCGCTCTGAAAGCTGCCGTCGGCGATCCCGTCGAGGATATTGTCGGCATTGTAGCCTCCGCCCGGATAGGCCTCGGCGGCGGCAAGGAGCTTCGGGCTCGATAGCTTCGCCAGTGGGGTGAAGCTGGCCGTGGCCGGCTCGGCTCCCAAGGCGGGCAACGACGTTGCGAGAACCGCGAGGAAGAGCATGAGAGGCGGAGGCGTCGAGAAACATTTCATTTGTGGCCTCACTCGTCTTTGGCACCGCCGAGGGTGATGGAAATGTTGTACTTCGACTGCAAGTGTACGTGGGCCTGGCTGGCATGAGAGTCCTTGGGAAATCGCTTGCAGACGATCTGAAACGCCTTGATGGCCGCCTCTTTCTCGCCGGCTTGCTCCCGGGTGAGCGCGATTTGCAGCATGGCCCAGGGCGCCCTGTCCTGGCTGCCTCCGGCAATCTGTGCGTACAGTGCCAACGCCTCCCGGTACTGTTTCATCTGCCGATGACACGAGGCCATTTCCTCATAGTTGCGGGGGAAGTTCGTACACTGCCGGTACCAGCCGATCGCCTCCTTGTGACGCCCGCCGTGGTGGTAGGCCTGGGCAATGTTCCATCGCCAACCCTCCGAATGCTCGGGGTCCAGTGCCATCAATTCCTTGTAGGCGGTGATCGCTTCGTCGTACTTTCGGGCGTGGAAATAGGCCGAGGCGATGGCCGAGGACCAGCGGATCTTGCCGTCGGGATCCTGGCCCATGAGTTCGCGGAAGGTCTTCACGGCCAGTTCGAGGTTGCCCTCTTGTTGGTAGCTACTCGCGACCTGACTGAGTCCATTGATCTTGTCGGCGAAGCGGCGATACGTGCGGCGAGCTTCTTCGTAATTGCCCTGCGATTTGTGCCAGCCGGCCAGATGCCCGAGGATCTCGTCGTCGACGCCCAGGGTCTTCATGATCTGCTCGTAGGTTTCGGTAACCTTCTTTTCCTGCCCCGCGGTGGCGTAAAGGCCGACGATGTGGAACCAATACGCTTTGGCGACGGATTTCGGACCGGGTTCGGAAGTGTCCGAGGGCATGTTCTTGCGAAGATAGGCCACGGCCGCAGAGAGCAGCTTTTCGCCCTTGGCGCGAGTTTCCGCCCCGGCGATGAG
>JABMRP010000443.1 GCA_013202535.1 Planctomycetota bacterium | reverse complement strand
TGTTGGCCATCGTCGTCTTCGGGCTCCTCGTCTCCGGCATCACGGTATGGCCGGCGGTAGGGGAACTCAAGATGGCCGTTGGCCTCGTCTGGGGAGACGCCGAACCGACCGGCGACCTGCACCGTTTCGTGCTGCGGGCCGTTGAAGGACTCGAAACGGTCGAGGCGGATTACCCCTTCATGCTGTATGCACACGACTGGCTTGCCTTCGCCCACATTGTCTTGGCAATCCTCTTCGCGGGGGCAATCAGGGACCCGGTGCGCAATGTCTGGATTGTGCAGTGCGGACTGGTGATATGTTTGCTCGTTCCCGTCTTGGCGGGCATCTGCATTCCGATTCGCGGACTGCCGATGGTCTGGTTCTGGATCGATTGCGCCTTTGCTCCCGCTGCCGCGTTGCCCCTTTGGATTGCGTTGCGAGATATCAGGCGCGCGGAAGCAGCCTAGAACGTCCACCCCTGGCGACGAGGTTCTCGCCGATCCGCGGGATCGTGTCGACGAACCAGCTTCCGCGTCCGCCGCAGCCGACCAGCGCGATGTCGAGTTTCTCATTGGCCGCATACCCCCGGGCAAGACCCTCGGGCAAGAGCCAAAACGCAACCGAGGCGGCCGACGTGTTGCGAAGAAAATCCCGGCGATTCATGATCCGTGGCCTGGTTGATTGGAAGAAGAGGTGCGAGACACAACGTTAACGCCTCTCCACCACTGCCAAAACGCCCCGCGTGTAGCCGACCGATTCGGCCAGCCCCGGCAAGATATCTCGCATGTCCTTTTCGTGTTCGACGCCCACGACGCCCGTGTAGCCGATGCGAATCAGTGTGCGGAGAAACTTGGGGATATCGACCACGCCGCGCCCGCACTCCGCTTCGTGCCCGTTGGCGGTCGCCGATGTCACGTCTTTGAGATGCACGTCCATCAGCCGATCGGCACACGCGACGGCCGCCTCGGACGGGTCGGTGCCGGTCCGCTGGGTATGCCCGACGTCGTGACAGATGCCGATCCGCGGGTCCAGATCCTTGATCTTTTCGTAGACGGCATTCGGCGTCGGATAGTTTCGATCTTCCGGCCCGTGGTTATGGATGGCAACCCGGACGTCGTACTCCCGCGCCTTGGCGCTGAGGAGTTTCAGGAGATGCGGCGCGGGACTGGCGGTGATCAGTTTGAATCCGGCCGCTTTTGCGTACTCCATTGCTCGGCTGACGTCCGCCTCGCTCTTCATGTAGATCACGCCACCGGCGTAGGGCACGATGCCGGCTGCTTTCACCTTGGCAATGATCGCGGCGATCTCGTCCGGTTTCTTTTCCAGCGGCAGGTGGAAACTTCTCAGACATGCATACTTCACGGCCAGCCGCTGCATAATTGCCAGCATTTGGTCCAGGTCGTAATGTTTGAAAATGTACGTGGGAAAACCGATCTTCAGCGACGCCGGGCGACTACCGGTCGGGCTCGCGGAGTCGGCGAAAGGCTCGGCGCCGGAGAGTAACTTCCCCGGCGTCCCGGTCAGGCCGGCCAATCCGAGCATGCCGATGCCGCTTGCCTGAAGAAATCGACGCCTTGCTTGCCGCGGTTGATTCATGATTTCGCTCCGGAAGTAGTCGGGGTGTCGTGTTCATCACACGTCGTCGGGTACGACAAACGGGCGGCGGTAGTTGCGCCGCAGGAGCATGTTGGTTCTCTCGGCGGCCTCGCCGGTGAACCGTTCTTTTTCGACATCCAGCGTAAGCTTCGCCCCGGCGGTCAACGGCGTCTTAGAGAAATCGACCTCGTTGGCCTTCAGGTGGTCCGTCATCCGGCCGAAAGATTCCGCCAGCAGCTCGTTCTCCCGGATCGCCTCGGCAATCTGGTCGGGCGGACTTTCGCGACCGACCAGATGGGAGATGTTGGCCGCGTGGCAATAGCCGGTCGAAATATGGCACTGGAGGATTTCCGCCTCAAGATCGTTCGCTTTGCGGCTTCGCATCGCGGCGATGAAATTGGCCTGATGCGTCACTCCCGAGTCGCCGGGAAAATGGCGGATTCTTTTGCCCTGGGGATCGAAGGCCGTGGCACCC
>JABMRP010000442.1 GCA_013202535.1 Planctomycetota bacterium | reverse complement strand
GCTCTCCACCGCGGACCGGGCGGCTGCGGAGAAACAGAAGATTTGCCCGGTCACTAAGGCGCCGCTCGGCTCGATGGGCACGCCGCTTCCGGTCGACGTCGGAGAAGGCCGCATCGTGTTCATCTGCTGCAAGGGCTGCCGAGACACGCTGTTGGAAGACGTCGATGCGTGTCTGGCCGTACTAGCCAAACACAAGCAGAAGCCGGAGTAGACTACTCAACCCCCGGCCGTTGCGTGGCCAGTTCCATGATGCGGTGTTCGGTGGCTTCGGCGCGGGTGAGTTGGCCGGTGGGATGGCCTTCGCAGAGGACCAGGATGCGGTCGCAGAGAGTGAGCAACTCGGGCAGTTCGCTGGAGGTGACGATGATGCCCAGGCCCTCGCGGCAGAGATCGTCCATCAGACGGTAAAGCTCGGCCTTGGCGCCGACGTCGACACCGCGGGTCGGATCGTCGAGCAACAGCACCTTGGGACGGGTCAACAGCCAGCGGCCGATAATCGCTTTCTGCTGGTTGCCGCCGCTGAGACTGGTGATCGGCGCGGCGAGGCCGGCCGTCTTGACGTCCAGTTGCTCGATCGGCCCCAGGGCGGCCGCCCGTTCTCGCTTCGGCGAAATCAGGCCCCCGACTGCAACCCGGTCGAGCGTACCCATGGTGACGTTCTGGCCGACGTTGAGGTTGGCAAACACCCCCAGCCGTTTGCGATCCTCGGCCACCAGCGCCACGCCGGCTTTCAGCGCGGCCGCCGGATGGGCAAACGCCACCTCGCGCCCTTCGAGTAGGATCGTCCCTTGCGGCGTCTCGGGACTGGCGCCGAAGAGACATTCCAGCAGTTCGGTGCGTCCGGCGCCCATCAGCCCGGCGATGCCGAGAATCTCGCCGCGGTGCAGCCTGAGGTTCACGTCGCGAAGCTGCCACTTTTGGGCGTGACCCGGGCGGGGTAGCGAGAGATTGCGCACTTCCAGCACAACCTCGCCGTCCGCCGAACTCCCGCTGGCACTACTGGCCGCGATCTCGCGCCCGACCATCAGGTGGGTCACCCGGCGCGCGTCGGTCTGCCGGCGATCGAGTGTGTCGACGAGCCGGCCGTCGCGGAGCACGGTGATCCGGTCGGCCAGGCGAAAGACCTCGTCCATCTTGTGCGAGATGTAGAGGATGGTAACACCCCGGCCGCGCAGACGCTCGATCACGCGGAAGAGCCGTTGGACTTCGGTTTCCGTCAGCGCGCTGGTCGGTTCGTCCATGATGAGGACGCCGGCCCGCAGCGAGAGCGCTTTGGCGATCTCGACCAACTGTTGATCGCCGACGCGCAGGTCGCGGACGAGCTGGCCCGGGTGGACTTCGCATTCCAACTGCCGCAGCAACTCGGCGGCGTCCGCTGCCATGGCCCGATCGTTGAGCAGTCCCAACCCATGGGTCTTTTCACGGCCGAGAAAGATATTGGCGGCGGCGGAAAGTTGTCCGACGAGGTTGAGTTCCTGATGGATGATGCCGATGCCGGCCGCTTCGGCGTCGGTTGTGTTGCGAAAATGGACGGTCCGGCCGTCGAGGCGAATTTCTCCCTCGAAATCGGCAATCACGCCACAGAGGCATTTCATCAACGTACTCTTGCCCGCCCCGTTCTCGCCGACCACGGCGTGCAACTCACCGGGCGCCACGTCGATCGAGACCCCGTCCAAGGCCACCACGCCGGGGAAGCGCTTGGTGATGCGGCGGATCGAAATGAGCGGTTCGGTGGAGGTCACGAGAGGGCCATCCGCCGACGGCGGAATTGGTCGAGCGCGACGGCCTGGATAATGATCACACCGATAACGATCTCCTGGACTGATTTCGGCCAAAGCATCAACTGGCAACCCATGTAGAGGACGGCAATAATCAGTGCTCCAATGAAACTACCGAGGATCGATCCTTCGCCGCCGGAAAAACTGGCCCCGCCAATGACTACAGCCGCAATGATGTGCAACTCGTAGGCAACGGCCGTGGTAGGCGCGCCGATTCCTCCGGCAATTGAGAACTGCATCAGCCCGGCCAATCCGCCGAAGAACCCGGCCAGCGTATAGACCAGAATCTTCGTGCGGCCGACCGGCACGCCGCAAAGCCGGGCCGTCTCCGCGTTGGAGCCGACGGCATAGATATGCCTTCCCAGGCGCGTATAGCGAAGAAGCAGCGCAGCGCCAACCGCCGCGATCAGTAAGAGCCATACACCGGGCGGCAGTAGCATCCAACTCCGCGAAGGATCGACACTGGTGAGGGTCGGATCCATGATGTCGGCAATCCACGTGTCTTCTTGCGGGTAGATGTCCTTCTCGTGGGCGATCAATTTGGCAACACCCCGAAAGATGCCCATCGTTCCCAGGGTTACAATGAAGGGCACCAGTCGCTGGCCAACCAGTGTTGTCCCATTGAGCAATCCGGCAAGCGTCGCCATAAGCAGAGCAACCAGAACGGCCAGGATCGGCACCAGAACGGGCCACTGGTGGATGAGGAAGACAACCTCGGTTTCTCCACCGCCAACCGGAATGACGTCCCAGTGGATATTCAACATCCAGGCGATTACCACCACCGTCAGCGCGATGACCGAGCCGACCGAAAGATCGATGCCCGCGGTGATGATTACCATGGTCATCCCCAGCGCGGCGGTGGCGTAGACGGCGCTTTGACGAAGGATGTTCTCCAGGTTTCGCGCCGTGTAAAACTTGCCCTCCTTGACCATGATGGCAAAAAAGGAGAAGACGGCGATCAGGGCCAGAAACCGGCTGGCCGTATCGAACCACTTCGATTGCCAGATCGAACTACTCTCGGCCGAGTCGCCAGCGGTACGGTTCTTGGTCGATGCGCTCATGCTTCTTGTTCCTGTCCGGTCGCCGCGACCATGAGCTGGTGTTCGTCCCACTGGTCGACGGGCCGTGCCTCGGTTAGGTGGCCACGACACATCACGGCGATGCGATCACACACCCCCAACAGTTCGGGAAGATAGCTGCTAATCATCAACACGCCCTTCGGTTTTCGCCCGGCGGCCGGATCGCCCACCGCCAGCTCGTCGATGAGTCGGTAGATCTGCACCTTGGAGCCCACGTCGATGCCGCGGGTCGGTTCGTCGAGCAGGAGAACGTCGACGTCGGCGTGCAAGAGTCGGGCGAGGGCGACCTTCTGCTGATTGCCGCCGGAGAGGCTGTGAACCGGATCGTAGGGCGTTCCGCACTTGATCGGAATCTTGTCGATCCAGGGCTGTGTGGCGGCGGCTTGCCGCGATGGTGTGACCAGCCGCCAAGGCCCCAGGCCACGGAGCTGGGGGAGGGTAACGTTGTCGGCGACCGACAAACCCAGGGCCAGCCCCTCGGTCTTGCGATCTTCGCTCACCATACCGACGCTCTGCTTCCACCGTCGTGCCGGTGACGCGGTCCCGCCGACCGAACCGACGGTCAACGCCCCGCCCGCCAATCGGTCCAACCCGAAAATCACTCGCATCAATTCCGTCCGCCCCGCGCCGACCAATCCGGCCACGCCGAGTACCTCCCCACGGCGGAGCTTGAGACTGGCCGACAGGGGTCTATCCATGCCGGCCAGATCGTGGGTTTCCAGGACCGTCTCGCCCGGCACACGCGGCGAGCGCGGGTAGAGATCCTCGACATCTCGGCCAACCATTGAGGAGATAATCCTCTGGATCGTCGCCTCGGCGGTTATCCCGCCGCCGACCGTCTGCCCGTCGCGCAACACGGTGAAGCGGTCGCTGATCTCCTGCACTTCTTCGAGGAAGTGCGAAATGTAGACGATGCCCAGCCCTTTGGACTTCAGCCGTCGGATCAGCGCAAACAGATTGTCGGCATCTCGTTGCGTCAGGCTGCTGGTCGGCTCATCCAGGACCAGCACGCGGCAGTCGATGGCCACGGCCCGGGCGATCTCGACCATCTGCTGCATGGCGATGGGAAGGTGGCGGAGCTGGACCTCCGGGTCCAGATCGCCGATCCCCACTTCCTTCAATGCGGTGGCGGCCCGGTCTCGCATTTCCGCCCACCGCACCAGCGGACCTCGAGTCGGCTCGATACCCAGGAGGATGTTTTCCATGACCGAAAGGTGTGGCGCCAGGGAAAGTTCCTGGTAGATCATCGAAACGCCGCTTTGGCGGGCGTGCAGCGGGTTGCGAGGCCGAAAGGGCGTGCCATCGAGCCACATGCGGCCGTGGTCGGGGGCATGGGCCCCAGAGAGCACTTTCATCAATGTGCTCTTTCCGGCCCCGTTCTCGCCGACCAGGGCGTGAACCTCTCCGGCGCAGACCGCCAGATCCACGCCGCGCAGGGCGAGGGTCGCCCCGAACCGCTTATGCACTCCGGTCATCCGAAGGCGGTCCGTACCGTTGCCCGCTGAAGATGGATCGAATACGATTGCCATGCGCTCACTCGCGGTGCCCTGTCCAACGCCCGCCGGGTCAACATGAGACGATTCAGCCGAATCAGGGCACGCCGGGCCAAGACGGGCTGCCGGCGCGGCCGAAGTTGTGGGCTATTTCGCCCCGACCAGTTTGCGGAGCGTTTCGTCCTCGGCCAAGCTTTGCTTGGTGGCCAATTCCACCCCCGTATCGATCAGCGCTTCAACCTCTTCTCCCCGCAGACGCGCGACCAGGGTTTTTACCGCCAGGTAGCCCATTTTGCGCGGGTTCTGTACGACTAGGGCGTCGATCTGATCTTCCTGAAGCGACTTAACGAGTTTCGGGGTGAAATCAAAGCCGATGAACTTGACGTTTACCGTGATGCCGCTCTTGCGGAGATCTTCCAGGGCCTCCAACACTCCCAACGTGGCCCGGTCGTTGCAGGCGAAGATGCCGTCGAGTTGGAGCACGTCGTCGGTATCCACGAAATTCTCCAGCGTGTTCGCCGCCGTCTTCTTGCAGCCCACGACGGTGGCGTCCTCGGCCACGGGATCGGCCTCGATCACCTTGCCGGCGGCTTCGGCCGCTTCAATGAACCCCACGGCACGGGCTTCGGTGCTGGCGGTTCCCTGGATGAAGCGCATCACCATGATCCGCTTCTGGTCGTCACCGAGCAACTCGTCCAGGTGCTTTGCCCCGATCACTCCACCCTGCCGGTTATTGGTCGCCACGAAACTGCAGTGGGCATCCCCGTTGACCGCGGAGTCGAAGACCACCACCGGAATGCCGGCTTCGACGGCGTTCCGCACCGACTTTTCCATGGCCTTGGGGTTCAGCGGCGCCAGGGCGATGCCGTCGACGCCGAGATTGACCATATTCTCGACAATCTTGTTCTGCTCGGCGATCTGCGTTTCGTCCTGCGGCCCCTCCCAATTCATTTCCACGTCCAATTCGGCCGCCGCCTCCCGGGCACCCTCCTCCACCGTCTCCCAGAATTCGGCCCCCATGCTCTTGGGGATCACGGCGATGGTCAACTTGCCGTCGTCGGCGTCGCCGCCGCCGCATCCGGCGCCGAGCGGGCAGATGGCGAGACAGAGCAAAATCGTGAAGTATCGCATGGCGTCGTCATTCTCCTTGCGCGTGTTACGGGCGGCTAACCGTCAGTCCTGATGGAAGACCTCTTTCATCGACATCCAGTGATCGCCCTCGGCGCGGTTCTTCAGCGGAATCTGCAGCGGATCGGTTTCCTTCCACCAGCGCTGGGTCTCGGGATCTTCGGCCATTCGGGCCATGTCGGCCTTGAAGTCGTCGCCGGTGTACTCGAAGTAGCTGAACAGATAAAGGTTGCCGTCGTCCAACTCGCCCATGTAGATCGAGTAGTTCTGGATATTGCTCCCGGAAATCTGTTTCTGCACGGTGGGCCAGACGGCGGCGTGGAGTTCGACGTAACGGTCCACCGACTCCCGCTTCAGCCCGATCACGGAACCGAATCGCCGCACCTTCTTCGCGCATTTCTCGCGGGAGGCCGGTTGCTTCTCGCAGCAGGCCGGCGTCTCTTCGGCAGCGTCGGCGGCGGCGGCCTGACCGGCTCCGTCACGCTGGGACTGGCTGCAGGCCAGACCGACCACGATACCCAGACCAAGCGTGGCCGCGACGGTGAGAAGCCGGGGGAAATACATTTTCATGGCAAGGTTCCTGTGTTGGGGACCCAATCGTGGGAGGCTGGCCGTGGGCGAGGGGGCACCCCATCGCACAGGCATCCAGCAAGCGACCCCCTCCCGAACACGGGGGGGCGCGCGCCGATGACTGTCCCATTGTGGACCGGGGCAGCCAACCTGTCAAGAATTCAGCGGCACGCGCGCCGACGGCGCGCACCGCGACCCCAAAGCACCAGGGGAGATCGTTTCCGTGGGGGGGCGCGCTTGCGGTGGGGAGATCAAGCGTCACGGGTCGGGCCGATGGCGGCACGAGGCGTGCCCGGCCTTGGTCGTGGGCGAGCCGGGCGGGGTGCCTAGGACTCGGGCGTCTTGGGGACCGCTTCCTCGCCAGCCTCACCCTTGTCGCAACATGCCGGCTTCTCCTTGGCCTTGTCGCAACAGGGCGCTGTCTCGGCCGCTTCTTGCTTGGCTTTAGCGGCTTCGGTGGAATTGGGAGCAGCACCACCAAACGGCGGCACGCAACCGACCACGGAGCCGAGGCAGAAGACCGACAACGCACAGAACACTACCAGCTTTCGCATGGGAACCAGAACCTCCTACAATTTGCACGTGCTGCGAAACAAGAAGCCTCCATTGTATTCGCCACAACTGGACGTCGCAAGTCAATTGCCCGACCCCCCCCGTTCCACGGAACTGCGATCCACGGACAGGGGGTTTACGGCCTCTCCCGGGCGGGAAAAGGGGACAGGTCCAATTTGCCGGAACGGCCCGGAGGGTGCTTCGCACAAAT
>JABMRP010000046.1 GCA_013202535.1 Planctomycetota bacterium | reverse complement strand
TCGGTCACGTCGTAGCCGGCGTGCTCGGGCGGACGCGGCGGGAAACCCCATTTGCCGAAATGGGCCGTCAGGTAACCGCGATCGGCCGCCTTGACCATCTGGGCCAGCGACACTTCGTTGCGGCAATCGATGCCGCGCGAGGCGGCCAGGGCATCGTGAACGACCGTCTGCCGCAGCCGGGCCGGCGTCTTGCCGAACTGTACGCTGCCACGCGACGGAGTGCAGACCGGCGCGGGCGAGTAGGCGTTGGAGAAAACCATCCCCCGCCGGGCCATCCTCTCCAAAGCGGGCGTGCGGTAGAAGTCGCTCCGGGAATCCGGCCGGTCGGCCATCATGGCGACCGAGGTGTCGGTCCACCCCTGGTCGTCGGTGAAGACGAGGATGACATTCGGCGGGCTGGCCGTGGCGTCGGCAGTAGCCGCTGCTGCAACACCCAGGAGGATGGCCGTGAGAAGACCGTACCGGAGGGAGTTCGTTCTTGTCATTGTAGGATCCGAGCCCAACTCTCAATCTGCAATTTGCGGAAGTTGAAACCGCATCGGCTACAGATCATCCAACCCCGTAAACGCGGTGATTAGCGAGCGGAGCTGTCGGCGGAGTACCGAGTAGCTGAAGAAGGCCTTGCCCAACTCGTAGTTGTGCTCGACCATCTGGTCGCGATACTCCTTGTCGGCAATGACCCGGCGGACCTGATCGAGCACGTTGCGGGTAAGGAATCCGTCCATCGTGACGACCTGGAACCCCCGCGGCTCGATGTCGGCGACGAAGATCGAATAGCGATTGACCAGTACGGGTTTGCGATAGTAGAAGGCTTCCAGCAGGGCGTTTCCGAACCCTTCGTACAGGCTGGGATAGGTGATCAGGTCGGCCTGACTGTAGGTTTCTTCCAGATCGTGCGACGGGACGCCGCTGGTGTCGAAGCCCTCGGACGACTCGATGTGGGTGTGGACGAACCGCAGGTCGACGCCCGATTGTTCGGCCAACTCGATCAGCGCGTCGCGATACTCCAGCCCCTCGTCGCCCGACTCGTGCGACACGACCAGCTTGCACTTGGGGTTTTTTAGTTGGGAGACCAGGGCGATGGAATGCTCGATTCCCTTGCGCGGCACGACGCGGGTGGGCTGCAAGAGCATGATGTCGTCCGGTTCCAGCCCGATCTGCTCGCGAAAGTTCGTGTCGGGCTCCGGCGGCGGATGCTCGAAATCCAACACGTTGGGCACCATCACTCCCGAGGCGCCGGTTCGCCATGCCAGATCTCGCTGGGCAAACGAATTGATCGTCACGTGTTGCAGCGACGGCAGCGTCGGCGGGAAGGCCATGGCGAGAAAGTCTTCCACGCAATTGACCGAGAAACGGGACCGCTCCCAGTAGAAATCGTGATGGTGGGCAACGGTGGGAAACCCGGTTTCGGCAATGAAATGCGTCAGCGCCACGCCCAGGGGGATGTGCATCGGAATGCACAACGCATTTTCCACCACCAGAATGTCGATCGCGAACTTCTCGACGAAGTCGTACAGCGTTTGCTTCAGGTGGTCGGCCAGCTCGTAGATCTTGCGGGTCACTTTCTTCGAGCGGGTGCGGGTGCCGAACGCCCGTTCGTTGATCCAGACGTTGTCGCGATCGTAGAAATAGGCCTCCGGCACCGGCATACTGATCGCGGGGGCCCGGTCCAGCTTTCCCGCGTACCAGTAGCTTACGTGGCGGTAGTCCCAGAGGACCTGCGCCCATTTGGCGCTCTCCAGCGACACACCGTCCGTACCGGCAAAACGGGTCGAAACGAAGCCAATATTCTGGGACACTGGATCAACACCGTGGCACGGACAGGATGGTAGCGTGATGAAACGGTTCTCGCTGATTGCCCCCCCGCGGTGGCGAAATCAGCGAAGCCGCCCCCCCATACAGCAAATGATCGGCCGGCTGAGGCGGTTCCTGAAAGAATCGTCCCGGAAACGGGATCATAACCGTTTCACCGATATTCTACTCTGGCGGGCCGCCGGGAAGATTCTACGCCGGTTACGGGGCAAGGCAATCGGGTAATTGCGTCAAATCGGTCAGGATCAGGTCGGCCGACAGCCCGTCGACCTGGGAATCCTCGGCCCGAAGCCTCAAACTTCGCTCGTCGCCGGCAAACAGGGCGGTTCGAAATCCGACCTGACTGGCTGGAAACACGTCGTTGAGCATGTCGTTGCCCACGTACAGAACGCTCGATGGCCGGATCTCCCGCTGTGACAAGTCCTCGGCAGCCACCTGGAACATCGCTGGGCCCGGTTTCGCCCTGCCACGGAGGTACGAGTAATGCTGGATTTGCGGGTCGAATCCGCACTGCTCGGCCGATGCGCCCAACAAGGCCGGGAAAATCTCGGGGGTGAAAAACTGGGCGTTGCTGATGATCCCCAAGACCAACTCCCGCCGCCGTAACTGCTCCAGGCACTCGCGCACCCCCGGCATCGGCCACACCGGGTTGACCCGCACCTCGTACTCCACGGCCAGTCGCCTCGGATCCACCGTCTCGACCAGCGCCGAGTCGATCTGTCGACGACCGGCCATTTGCTCCAGCACGTGTCGCCAGACCTCGACGACGTCAACCTCGGGAAAGTCGATCCCCCGGTCGCGGCTCTGCTGGTGAAACGTTTCGATGGTGGAGAAGTAGTCGTTCACTTCCTGCTGCGGGTCGCCGTCGATCGCCACGCCCACCGCCGCCAGCGCCGCGGTCAATGCGCCGGCACATTTCTCCCGCCGCGAGGTCCCCACTTCGCCGCTGCCGCTGATCACCAGCGTGCCGTAGACGTCCAGCAGCACGGCCCGGATTCCCGGCAGGACCGGCAAGACGGGTACCAGACCCGTGGGGATCGGTTCCAGCGGACGGCTGTGACGGCGAATGATGCGATGGAGTTGCATGTGGGAAACGTCGGCCACCTTTGCCCATCTTCAACCGAAACCAAAATACTCGGCGGCGTTGTTGTAGCTGACGTCTTGGACGAGCTTGCCGATCAGGTCGAAGTCGCGGGGCAAGAGGCCCTGTTGGATCTCGGTGCCCAGCAGGTTGCACAAGATACGGCGGAAATACTCGTGGCGGGTGTAGGAAAGAAACGACCGGCTGTCGGTCAGCATGCCTACAAACCGGCTCAACAGGCCTTGGTTGGAGAGCGAGTCGAGTTGCTTCTCCATGCCGTCCTTCTGATCGAGGAACCACCAACTGCTACCGTACTGCATTTTGCCCGGTATCTGGCCGTCTTGGAAGTTTCCGGCCATGGTGGCCACGACGTCGTTGTCGGCCGGGTTGAGGTTGTACAGCACCGTCTTGGCCAGACAATCCTGCTGCTCGAGCCGGTTGAGGAATTTCGACAGGGCTTCGGCCACCGGCCAGTCACCGATCGAGTCGAACCCCGAGTCGGGGCCGATCGTTTCTTGCGCCCGTTGGTTGTTGTTGCGAAGGGCCCCGAAGTGGTACTGTTGGGTCCATCCTTTTTCGTGGTCCATGACGGCCAGTTCGTAGAGCATGGCCGACTTGAACTTCAAGACCTCTTCCGACCTCAACACGTTGCCGCGGAGGATCCGCCGGAAGATCGTGGTGATCTCTTCCTCGGTGTAATCTTCGGCGTAGAACGTCGAGAGGCCGTGGTCCGAGAGCCGGCATCCCATGCTGTGAAACACATCGTGCCGATGCCGCACGGCTTCCATGAAGGTATCAAAATCCTTGATGTCGACGTTGGCGGCCTCGGCCAGACAGTCGGTCCAGGCGTTGAACTCTTCGGCCGAGTCGACGACCATGGCCCGATCCGGCCGAAAGGTGGGCAGCACGCGAATATCCAGCGATTCGTCGGCTGCAATCATGGCGTGGAAGTCGAGCCGATCGACCGGGTCGTCGGTGGTGCAGACCAACTTGACGTTCATCCGCCGCATGATCCCCCGGCAGGAGAAATCGTCCTGGGCCAGCTTCTCGTTACACTCGTCCCAGATTCCTTTGGCCGTGTCGGGGCCCAGGAGTCGGTCGTTGATCCCGAAGGGCCGGTTGAGTTCCAGGTGGGTCCAGTGGTAGAGCGGATTGCGAAGCGTTCGGGGGACCGTCTCGGCCCATTTCTCGAACTTCTCCCAGTCCGAGGCACCGCCCGTGCAATAATACTCTTCCACGCCGTTGGCGCGCATCGCACGCCACTTGTAGTGGTCCCCGTATAGCCAGATCTGCGTAAGATTATCGAACCGATGATTTTGGGCGATCTGCTGCGACGGTAAGTGGCAATGGTAGTCGAGAATGGGCATATCGCGGGCGTACTCGTGATAGAGCCGCACCGCCGCGTCATTGGACAGCAGGAAGTTTTCCGAAATGAAAGGTTCTTGCACCGGTATATCTCCGCATTGAATTTCGTGAGTTCTTGCACGGCGGTTCGGACCCCGATGACCTCAGGGCAACGAACCATGGCGGCTCGGACCCCACAGTGAGGGGTGTGGAGGTCGGCCGCTAGGCAGTCGCTAGTGTAGCAGGTTCTGCCACTAAATGCCACTGTCCAGGACCCCCACGTTGAGTATCCACCCCAGTGGGGGGCTGGCGTTCACCGGTTGTTGTGGGATATTCGTTGAGCACCAAGCCGAAGACGCCGGGTTAATGGTATCGAGGGGTCGCTATCGAAGGCTGAACTCTTCACTCGCACGCTACGACCGTGTGGGCTGCGCGAAACTGGAAGCTCTAGGTTGAATGCGGTGCGGATGGCACGGCCGTGCCACCTCGTTTTCGCAAGAAATGGGTCGGTTTGTCGAGAAACCAGGCCAAAACACCGGATTCGGCAGCCCCTGCGGCGTTGGCCTACCCCACGCTACCCTGATTTGCAACAATACCCATACGGCAATCGACTCTGTCACACTGGACCGTGCCGGTCGATTTTCATCCAGCATCCTCCCGGAAGGAGAACCCATGAACGGCCCGCTGTGTTTTCTTGCTGCTTCTGTCGTGTGGATTGGGGTAGCCTGCGTGGCATGGGGCCAAGCGGCACCAGCGACCGGCGAAGTGTCCCCAGACGATATTCCCAAGTGCGTCAGCCGCCGAACGATGCCAGGTGGGGTCACGCTGGCCGAATTGGCCAACGGGCTGACGGTGATCGTTCAGGAGAATCACGCGGCGCCGGTGGCCACGGTACGGTGTTACGTCGGAAACACGGGCAGCGCCTTCGAGGGTCGCCACCTGGGGGCCGGGTTGAGCCACGTGTTGGAGCACGTCGTCGCCGGCGGATCGACCGCGCGGCGGACGGAAAAGGAGATCGAGCGAATCGTCGATACGTTCGGCGGAGCGACCAACGCGTTCACCTCCACCAACATGACGGCCTACTACATCGATTGCCCGGCCAAGCACACGATGACGTGCATCGACCTGATCGCCGACGCGATGCAGCATATCCGCTTCGAGCCGACGGAATTCGATCGGGAACTCGCCGTGGTCCGCCGCGAAATGTCCGACGGCGAAGTGAATCGCCGCCGCGTCATGTTCAAGCTGCTGGGGCAGACCATCTATACCCAGCACCCGGTGCGCCACCCGATCATCGGCTACGCCGACGTGCTCGCCCAGACGACCAATCAGACGATCATCGACTTCTATCGCGAACGCTACGTACCGAACAATCAGGTCTTCGTGGTGACCGGCGACGTGCGTACCGACGAAGTGCTCGCCGAGGTAGCTCGGCAGTGGTCCGGCACCGGCCGATCTCCCGAGACCTACGTACCGATGCCCGACGAGCCGGAGCAGCTTTCGCCTCGCGAGGTTTTCCACGAGATGGACGGCGCCACCTACGACATCGTGTTGGCCTGGCCGACGGTCAAACTGTCGCACGACGATCTCTACGCACTGGACGTCGCTTCCTACATCCTCAGCCAAGGCGACAGTTCGCGTCTGGTTCGGCGGATGAAGTACGATCGGCAGTTGGCCCTGTCGGTCACGTCCTCCAGTTATACCCCCCATTTTGTTCGCGGGTGGTTTGGCGTGATGATCAGCAGCCCCAAGGAGACCTGGGAAGAAGCCTCCGCCGAGGCGCTGCGAGGCGTTTACCAACTCCGCGAGGAACTGGTGACTCCCGTGGAATTGGAGAAAGCCAAGAAGCAGAAGGCGGCCGAATTGGTCTTCGGGCAGCAAACGGTGCAGCAAGCGGCCGATAGCCTGGGCCGCAACCTCCTTTCCGCCGGCGATCCGTTGTTCGATCACCAGTACGTGAAGAAAATCCAGGAGGTCACCGCCGAGCAAGTGCGCGACGTGGCCCGACGCTATTTTCTGGCCGACCGGCTCAATCGCGTCGTTATCGCTCCCCCGGGCGGCGCCGGGAAAGCCGACGGCGGCGAGACGGCCGGCGGCGAGGAGCCGATCCGCATGGTCCGCCTGTCGAATGGGGTGCGGGTGCTACTGAAACGTCATCCGCACTTGCCGATGGTCAATATCCAGGCCTACGTGATGGGCGGTTCCCTGGTCGATGCGCCCCAGACGGCGGGTCGGTCGGCTCTGCTGGGATCCATGCTCGACAAGGGGACGGCCGACCATACGGCCCACCAGATCGCCGAGTATTTCGACTCCATCGGAGGCTCATTCTCGACGCGAGGCGGGCGAAACACCGTCTACGCCAAGGCCACGGTCCTGCGCGAGGATTTCCCCAAAGCGGCCGCCTTGCTGGCCGAGTGCTTCACCCGGCCCACTTTTCCCGACGTCGAGTTCCAGAAGGTCCAACACCTGGCCCTGGGCGCCATCGCCCGGCGCGCCGATAGCCCGCAGTCGGAGATCTTCGAGGTTTTCTACGACAACCTTCCGCCCGACTCGCCTTACCACGTCAACCAGGGCGGCAAGGTGGAGACGGTCCAGCGCCTCTCCGCCGGCGATCTCCGCGCCTATCACGCCAAGTACTTCGTGCCGGAGAACATGATCGTTACCGTTTTCGGCGACGTCGATCCGGATGCCGCGCTGGCCCTGGTCGAGAAACAGTTCGGCAAGCTCCGGCCGGCTCCCGATGCGGAACCGATCGATTTCGGCCGCGACAACACGATTGCCGAAACGATCGAACGTCACAAACAGGTCGGCAAACCGACGGGCATGGTCCTGCTGGGCTACGCCGGCACCAGCGTGCTGGACAAGGAGGACTACGCCGCCTTGACCCTTCTGGACGCGATCATGTCGGGCTACAGCTATCCGGGCGGATGGTTGCACAACGAGCTGCGCGGCGCCGGATTGGTCTACTACGTCCACGCCTTCCAGATGACCGGCCCGGCCCCCGGCTTTTTCGCCATTATGGCGCAAACGCAGCCCGACAAAGTGGAGGAAGTCGTCGCGCGCATCCGGAAAAACGTGGCCCGGGCCCAGGCGGGCGAAATCACCGCCGACGAGTTCCAGGCCGCCGTCCAGATGGTGACCAATCTGCACGCCCAGGAAAACACGACGATCGGCGAGATGGCGCAAATGGCGGCCGTCGACGAACTCCTCGGACTCGGCTACGACTACGACCGTTCGTTCGACGCGCGAATCGAAGCGGTCTCCCTCGAAGACGTCGTGCGCGTGGCCAAGAAGTACCTCAATAACCACGTTTTGGTGACGGCTTCCCCCTTGGAAGCCCCCCAGCAGTAGCCTCCAACCCGAAACCATGGTGCATAACCCGATGAGCGATCAACCCGACGAAGAGAAGAAGCTCCACGTTGACGAAAACTGGAAAGACCAGGTCGAGGCGGAGAAGAAAGTCGACACCGCAGCCGCCAAAGAACCGACCGGCCCCGGTGGGCCGATGCCCGAGCCGTCGCTGAGCATGCTGATCACCACGCTGGCCACGCAGGCGATGGTCTCGCTGGGCGGGATCCCCAACCCCTTGACGGGCAAAGCGGAAGTCAGCTTCGATCAAGCGCACTATCTGATCGACTTGATCGAGATGCTCACGGCAAAGACGGAAGGCAACCGGACGGACGAAGAAACCGCCATGATGCAAGGCATTCTGCACGAGTTGCGGATGGCCTTTGTCGCGAGCCAGCAAGCGCCCCCGGCTGAGGCGCCCAAAGAGTAGCTCCGTATCGAAGCCCCGCGTACGCCAAGAAAAACACCATGCCTGGCCGGAAGATTTGCGGGGAACGGCAGTCCGTTGCCGGAAAACCATTTCCCAGGTGACTTGCATCCCAAGCGGGTGACTCACGCCGGGGGTTACCTGAATTTGTCTGCCCTGCCAGGCATGGTGGGTAGCTTGTTGTGTGTTTTATAGTGGGTAGCTTACCGCCTTTGGGTTATCCGGAGAGTTCGTCAAACAACGTGCGGAACCCGACCATCTCCCGGCCGAGGTGCCGCAGCCAAGCCCGCGGGTGCCAAATCTCCAGGCAAATCGCGGCGCCCACCAGGATGACCTCGGCGCCGGGCTCGACCCGGAGAAACTCACGAAATCCTTCGGGCACCAGTAGTCGTCCTTTTCCGGCTAGTTGTACGTTTTTGTGTCGCGTCGACAGCAGCCGCCCAAGGAGTTGTACCTGGGTCAGTCGGCCTTCGAGCCGGCCGCTGCGCATCTTTCGTTCCACCAGACCGATTCCCTCGTCCAGCTTCGCCTGCCAGCGGGGCGCGTTCCACAGGCTGAGGCAGCCGGGCCGTTCCTTGGCCAGGATACACTCGGCCGCGTCGGCCTCCAGCGCCTCGATCAACGCACCGGGGATCGACAAGCGGTAGCGATCATCGAGCGTGCGGCGAAACTCTCCGAGGACGAACTCTGGTGGATTCGGTTCGGTTGCCGGGTGTTCGGTGGTTTGGGGCATCGTCTGCCGAGGCAACGAGGAAGTTTGTGTGTCACTTGGCGTCCATGCCCTGGCCGCGAAACCCGTCTGTTTAGGTATTGGGTCGTATTCCCACTAAATCTGCGCTGTTGTGTCTCGTATTGGGTCTGTTTCCCACGCCTGAGAGTCTATCAGCTTTCTCGGGCTTCGCAACCACCCGGTCGAGAAATTTTTCATCGGCGCCTTCGCTGCCACGATGATTTGCCCAGCGGGGGCCACGCAATGGCAACTTCACCCTGAAACACGACGCCAAGTCGTCGTAACGCATTAACAGAAAACGACTTACAGTTCGTCACTGTCTCTTGCAACCCATCACGCGGACTGGGGGGCGGACAACGGTATGGAGATAGTAAATAGACTGGGCACTTGAGGCAGTCGGTGTTCAATTCGCAAGACTTTGAGCCTTTTCACGCTCAGGCACCCCGGAACTCTGGCGATTTCGGCCACCAAGCTCTGAAATATCACGAAAAATCCACCTTTGTTCGGCAAAACAATTCCAGTAAACTCCCGCCCCTTGTCGAAGATCATCGTCGGAGTGTCCCGCCAGCGCAACGGTCCTCGCGCCGAGGCGACGTTCGTTCTGGATGTCGTCTCGAGCTGGTTTTTCACATCGCAAGGAAGTGTGGCCCATGCCGCGCCTGCGCCCTTCTACAACGCCCGATCAAGACGATCGCGTCGTCATTTCCGGAATGGGGATGATCGCGTCGGTCGGCAACGATCGCGAGAGCGTTTGGCGCGCGGTTCGCCAGGGCACCAGCGGAGTGCGTCGGGTGGCCGGCCTGCCCGGTGTCCCCGAGGGACTCAGCATCGCGGCTCTGGCGGATGTCGAACTGGAATTTCCGGGCCAACTCAAAGTCATTGCGTTGGCCCTGCACGCCGCGGCCGAGGCGATCGAAGACTCCCACATCGACCTCCGCGCGGTCGACTGCGACCGCTTCGGCTGTGCCGTCAGCGGGCACATGGGCGATGCCGGGTTCGTGCCGCGATACATGGGCCGACCCGATCTGTTCGATCCCGATGCGATCGATTGGTGGCAACAGTGGTTTCCCAGCACGGGCTGCTGGCAAGTCGCCACCCGGTTCGGGCTTCATGGCCCGCGAACTTGCCATTCGACGGCCTGCGCCAGCGGGTTGATCGACTTTCTCGCCGCGGTGCGTTTGATTCGCGACGGGCAATGCGATCTGGCATTGGCCGGCAGCGCCGAAGCCGTTCACCCCCTGTTTGCCGCGGGCTTCGAGCGAATGCGCGTGCTGGCCCATCACGAGGATCCGGCCCTGGCCTGCCGCCCCTTTGATCGCCAGCGCAGCGGCTTCGTGATGGGAGAAGGCGCCGCGATGTTCGTCGTCGAACGGCTCGACCACGCGCTGCGCCGCGGCGCGCCGATCTACGCGGAAGTCATGGCCGGGAAAATGCAGGCCGAGGCCCATCACTTGACCGGCGTCGACGTCGATGCCGAGGGGCTGGCCTACATGATCACCGAAACGCTTCGCGCCGGCCGGTTGGCTCCCGACCAGATCCGTTACATCAACGCCCACGGAACGGGAACCCAGCAAAACGACGTGATGGAGACTCGCGGCATTCGGCGGGCGTTGGGACCGGCGGCCGAGCGAACCGGAGTCAGTTCGACCAAGTCGATGTTGGGCCATCTGGTCAACGCGGCCGGCAGCGTCGAGTTGGCCGTAACCACGCTGGCCCTGCGCGACGGTTTCGCACCGCCGACGATCAACCTGACCGACCCGGATCCCGAGTGCGACCTCGACTGCATCCCCCTGGTCGGCCGTACAGTGGCCCTGGAACACGCACTCAAAGTCTCGGTCGCTTTCGGCGGCCACATGGCCGCGGTCGCGCTTCGCCGCTGGCCCGACTGCCGCAGCGCGCCTCTGGAACGCCCGGCACGGGCGGCGTAGAGGCATGCACTCTTCCTGGGTTGTGGCCTTTGGCAGTCAGAGCCTCCGGTCACTGCCATTTCTGCCCGGATCGCAGAAGACTCTTGCGACATTCGCCTGTCAGTTGTAGGCTACTATCCTGGTGGAACCGCACGACATTCCTCGGCACACACCCAGCCGGCTCAGCATACCCAGCCGTGACACCTCGACAACACCCCTATACCAAGGAGTCTCCGTGATGGAATCCCGCCTGACCCGTCGTCAAATGCTTTACACCGGTGCGACGATTGTCGCGGCGCCGATGATCGTTCCCTCGAGCGCCTTCGGCCAGGATGCACCCTCGAAGCGTGTCCGGCTGGGCGTGATCGGTTGCGGCGGAAAGGCCTTCGGCGGTACGCAGAACCTCCGCGGCCACGGCGGGTGCGACATCGTCGCGCTGGCCGATCCCAACCAGTCGGGCACGAGCCGCTACGCCCAGGCGTTCCAGGTGCCGGCCGACCGCTGCTTCGGAGACTTCCGCGAACTGCTGGCCTTGGCCGACGTGGATGCCGTGCTCGTCGGCACACCCGACCACTGGCATGTGCCGGCCTCGATCGCCGCTGCCAAGGCAGGCAAACACGTTTACTGCGAGAAGCCGCTCTGCAACACGATTGCCGAGGGCCAGGCGCTGGTCAAAACGATCCACGAGACGGGCGTCGTGTTTCAGCACGGCACCCAACTGCGTTCGCTGGCCGCGACACGCAAAGCTTGCGAACTGGTTCGCAACGGTTACCTCGGCGACGTGAAGAAGGTCATCATCGGCTCTCCGCCCGGCCATGCGATGGGCGACGTCCCGGCGGCACCGGTTCCCGACACGCTCGACTGGGACATGTGGCTGGGGCCAGTCGAGCCGATCGACTACCGCCCGGTCATCGTCGGCGGCATTCCCGGCCGGGGGCTGCGCGGCTGGTACTTTGTCAAGCGGTTCTCGCTGGCCGGCTGGGTCGCCGGCTACGGCGTGCATGACATCGATCTGGCCCACTGGGGTCTGGGACTGGAAAACACGGGCCCGGTCCGCATCGAAGGCCGCGGCACGTTCCCCAAGACGGGCCTGTTCAATACCGTGCTCGACTACGAACTGACCTTCACCTACGCCGATGGTCGGCAGATCATCATGACCGATACGGGCAAGAACCGCCACGGCGTGAAGTTCATGCACGAGAACGACAAGGACTGGGTGTACACCCGCTCCGGCATCGACGCCAGCGATAAGAACCTGCTCAACACCGAGCTCAAGGAGAGCGACACGCGGCTGTATGCCTCCGCCCAGCACGAGAAGAACTTCATCGACTGTATTCGCAAGGGAACGACCGAGACGATCACGCCGATCGACGTAGCCCACCGCTCGACCAGCGTCTGCCTGCTAGGCGGCATCTGTCTCGATCTCGGCCGGCCGCTGGAGTGGAACCCCGAGACCCAACGCTTCAGCGACGCCGAAGCCAACGCCCGGCTCGACTACCCCCACCGCGACCCGTGGAAGGTGTAGCGGGCTTCGTTGTAGGGTGGAACTCGTTTGTCCCATTCTGGAATAACGGCGTTCATCCGTGGTTCAATAGTTCTTTTCCCAGCATAACCGCACGTCTTGGGTACGGTCCCGGTCAACGAGGACGGCAGCGCGCATTTCATCGTGCCTGCCAATCGGGAACTGTTCTTCCAGGCGATCGGCGAAGACGGCCTGGGGCCAATTCGTACAGCGATTTGGGGAGTTCTCTGAAAATACGCTGGCGGCTGCCTGAGACGCGAACCGTACACAGTCGTGGCCCATAAACAGTAACCCTCCCCCCTGCCGCGTGGTCTTCTCAAGCCAATTCCCACGTGTTTTGGGGAAATCTTGGGGGGGGGGGGGTTTGGTTT
>JABMRP010000441.1 GCA_013202535.1 Planctomycetota bacterium | reverse complement strand
GGTATTGAATGCCACTTTGGGTTGCTTGAAGGGGATGGCAGCGGTAGGTGTCTGTTTTCCGAAACCAACGGCGACAAAGGCAAAGCTGAGGCTCTGGCATCGACCCGAGCAATTGCGGCTGCAATGCAAGCCGCCGAAGCTGGGAAGGAGGAACCATGAGTAAGGATGATGAACTGACCGGCCCGGACCGAAGGAGGGTGACGACGTGAAACAGAACTGGATTGTGTGGCACGATGCGACGCAAGGCGAGATGGCCTACGCCATGGAATGTCTTCGCTGCGGGGACATTCAGAAGGTCGCCACACCGATCAATGTTGATTGCCTCTGCGCCATGATGAAAGCCTATGCCAAGAACCACCGGTCGTGCCGACCCCGGAACGATCAAGAGAGGGTGAAGCCGTGACCGTGAAAACGAGCCCGATCCCATTTTCCGATGCCATGATCCCTGGTGTGCTCGACGGCAGCAAGACGCAGACGTGCCGGATAGTATTGAGTGGAGCACCCTCCACAACAAAGGAAATACCATGAAAATGACCAAGGCCACGGAAGACGACATTAAGCGAGTAAACCTCTTTTTCCTCATGCTGGAAGAGGTGATCGAAGAGGAAACGTACACGCCCCCAAACGACGACGGCGACGGGGTAACTGAGCCGGTTGACGATGAACGCCTCGCCCAACTGGTCCGCCAATTCTGGGGCAGGACCGGCCCCGGCGTCGGCCCATCGTGGCGGCGTGTCGTACGGGGCGCGGACATGCTGATTCGCAACTGCTGCGACCCGGACGCCCGCACTCTGGAGTGGCGCCCCGATCTTCGCTCGTTTCTTGAGTCTGCCGAAGCGGCGAAGGAAAAGCCATGAAAGAACGACCCATCCATTTCCCGATCCCATTTTCCGCTGCCATGATCCCTGGTGTCCTCGACGGCACGAAGACGCAGACGCGGCGGGTGGTGCGATTTCCCAAGTGGGGAAATCGCCAGACGACTGAGGCCGACTGGGATGTAACCGACACGGGAAATGGTGAGCTGCACCTGACAGTACGTGATGGGATCGTGTTGGACACGCCGTGTGGTCGATCATCAAAGGCGATGCGGGACCAAATCCTTCGGTGTCCCTACGGCGGTCCCGGCGATCGGCTGTGGGTACGGGAGTGCTGGCGACTCAGCGGCGGCCCCCAGTCGTCGCGAGTCATCTATCGTGCCGACGGCGAAACCGCGAAGTCGTTCTGCGGCGTGGCGGGAAACGGATCGCACAAGGAACTGGAGCCGGTGTTCGGGTGGGAGGCCATCAAGCGGTACGGCACGCACTGCCGTATCCACATGCCCCGCTGGGCGAGCCGCATCACGCTGGAGCTGACCGACGTGCGGATCGTGCAGGAGATTAGCGAGGCGGACGCGAACCCGTGGGTACGGGCCTTGACGTTCAGGAGGGTGGAGCCGTGACCGAGTACACGACAGCCGGTTCGATGTTCGCCGGTATTGGCGGGTTCGACGAGGCGTTTCGCCGTTGCGGCGTGCGAACGGTCTGGGCCGCTGAATCCGACCCCAAATGCAACAGTGTGCGACGGAGGCACTTTCCAGATGAGCAAACGACCGAGAACGTTACCGCTATTCGAGGGACTGGATTCCGAGCCGACGTCATTACCGCCGGATGGCCTTGCCAGGGGAACAGCGTGGCTGGACGGCGTGCTGGAATGGCTGACGGCCGAAGCGGATTGTGGCGGGAAGTTCATCGCGTCCTTGCCGAGCAGCGTCCCGTATGGTTTCTTGGCGAAAACGTCCCTGGCATTCTGTCGGTCAACGGGGGGCAAGATTGGCTTGCCGTACTCGGGGACCTGGCAGAACTCGGGTATGGGACCGCCTACCGCATTCTTGACGCTCAATGGTTCGGAGTGCCCCAGCGGCGCCGTCGTGTCTTCGTTGTCGGATATATTGGAGACTGGCGACGTGCCGCGGCGGTTCTATTTGAGCGCCACAGCCTGTCGGGGCATCCTGCGCCGCGCCGCGAAGCGCGGCAAGACGTTGCCGGCACCCTTAGCTGCGGCCTTGGAGCGCGTGGCGTCCCAAGTTCCGACGAAGCCGCCAGCGGACACGTAGTCGCGCGGGAGATCGCGCGCTGTGTCACAG
>JABMRP010000440.1 GCA_013202535.1 Planctomycetota bacterium | reverse complement strand
GACCGCCAGCAGGGCCGCCGTGACCACGTTGATCAAGCGCAGGGCATTGCTCCACATCCCCTCGGGATAGAGCAGGCCGACGCAGGCCGCGAAAATCACCAACATCAACAAAGTGAGAAGCATATCGAGTCCCTACCTTTTACTGTTTCAAAACGCGCATCAACTCGGGCAGCGAGGTAATGCCCCGAGCGACCATCAGGATCCCTTCCTCCTGGAAGGTGCGCATGCCGGATTGTCGCCCCGCCTGGCGGAGCAGATCGAGCTTGGGGCTTTCGGTCAGCACCTGACGGATCTGGTCGCCGACCGGTAGCAATTCAAACAGCGCGGTCCGCCCGTAGTAGCCGATGTTGTTGCACTGGGGGCAGTCTTCCTCGCGTTCCTGGGGTGGCCGGTAAAAGGCCTGGACGCGACCCTCGGGGATGCCCAACTGCTTCAGTACCTGCGGCGGGGGCATGTACGCCTCCTTGCATTTATCACACAGCCGGCGAATCAAGCGCTGGCAGAGAACCCCCGAGACCGCCGGCGCGAAATCGCCCGGCGGCACCTTCATCGCCAGCACCCGAAGCAGCGCCTCGACCGATTCCTTCGCCCGGACCGTACCGATCACCAGCCGGTTTTCCTTGATCTCGTCACACAAATAGCCGACCGTCTTGGCGTCGACCAGATCGCGAACGACCACGACGTTGGGGTCCAAGCGGAAGAACTTGGGGAAGATGTCCACGGGTGTCTGATCGCCGGCGGCGCTGTAGGTCGTGACCGGGATGTTCTCGATTTCGGCGTACCGGTTGTTCTCTTCCTCAACGGCCATGAACTCGCGCATCAGCCGGTCGGTGCCGTGGAGCACGACGTGGGTGGTTGTTTTCAGCCCGGCGGCCGGCAAGGCCGAGAAGAGAAGGAACCCCTGCTCGATGTCCAGCATCTCCTTGAGCTGCTCTTGGATCTTGGCACGCATGCCCAATTCGTCGAGCGTTTCCAAGACGATTTTCTCGCCTTCGAACCCGATGGCGACGCGCTCCCCCGTCTTCACGCCCTGGGCGGCAAAGGTGGCCGACTGTTTGCGCGACTGGAATTCGGCGGCGAACGTGCCCTCCTGGCGACCTTGCCGGTCGGCCGGGTTGGCGCCGCAAAGAAGCTTCAGGGCCTCCAGAGCCGGGTCGGCCTTCTCGCGCTCCAGCGACTCGCCCTTGTGCCACACGCCGTCGACCATGTAACGCTGCCCGACCGCTTGGGGCGTGTATTCCAGAACCAGAGCACTGGCCCGTTGCGAAAGGGCGTCGGCGATGATCTCCCGGGCCGGCAGAAATCCTTCCGACTGCCGCGCCAGGAGCATGCGCGCGTTGTCGGTGGTCGCGTCGGGACCTCCATGGCCCAGCAGTTTGACCGGGGGACCCGTCTCGTGGGGATCGGCCTTCTCGGCCGCCACCTTGACGCCCACTTTTCCCACTCGGTCGGAGAACCAATGGCGCAAATGGGATCGGGTCAGTACCTTCTGGTGCAACGAGACTTTGTTGTTGCGCTGGACGATATAGGTGGCCAGCGGAGCCACGTAAGCAGCCACCAGGAGGCAGAACCCGAGCCAGAAATACGGTATCAGCCACAGCAGGACAAACGCGAACATGAACGGGCCGAACACGATCGGGTTCCAGCGAACATACGGGAATTTCAACTCTTGGGCGTCCTGGCTGACCCAGTCGGTGGTGCGTACCCAGCAGGCGAAGACCACCCACGCCATCATGATCTTGACCATGCTGAGGTAGTATCCCGGCCCTCGCCATCCCGGATGGTTGACCTTGTCCATGGCGGGCCAGACGTCGGAATCTTGGGCCAGCAGGTCACCCGCGCCGGCGCTGGTAATCACGGCCGCGGCAAACAGAATCAATAGAATACGAATCATCCGATTATCCCGGGTTCTCTGACTTCAATACCCTTAAGAGCCATTTTCAACGCTTCGGGGTTGGGCGCCACCTCGAAGGCGGTCGCCCGATCAATCATATCGCGTTCGACAAGATCTTTCAAACTCATGGTGAAATCCTGCATTCCGTCTTCGCGACCCACGCGAAGGGCGTCGGGCAGTTTCTCGTCCATCTCTTCGAGGATGAGTTTGCGAACCGTCGGGTTGAAGGTCATGATCTCGCAGGCCGGCACCCGCCCGACGCCTTCCATGATCGAGGGGAGCAGCTTCTGAGCGACGATCCCCTTCATGTTGAAGACCAACGCGCTGCGGATCGAATTGTGCATGGTCTCGGGGAAGAGGTCGAGGATACGGCCGATGGTGCTGGGGGCCGTCGAGGCGTGGATCGTGCCGAAGACGAGGTGCCCGGTCTCGGCTGCCTGGATGGCCGTCTCGAAAGTCTCCCGATCCCGCATCTCGCCCACCAGGATGATGTCCGGATCTTCACGCACGGCGTGTTTCATCCCGATCGTGAAATCCTTCACGTCCATGCCGATCT
>JABMRP010000439.1 GCA_013202535.1 Planctomycetota bacterium | reverse complement strand
CTTTGCTGTCTACTTCGGCGCATAATAATTGCCCAGGGTGATGACCAGCGTGGCCAGCACGATCACGGCCATGCCGGCGTGCAACACCCGCTTGGGTTTGGTCGTGGTCCCTTCCCATTCGCTGAACAGGTAGCCGTAGAAGTTGCTGAAGAGAATCAACATGGCCATGTGCAAGGCCCAACTGGTAAAGTCGTACTTCTCACCCATGCGCGCATTCCCCATGCCGTAGAAGAAGAACTGGAAATACCAGAACGCCCCGCTTAACAGGGCCATGAGGTAGTAGAACTTCAGTGAGGCCGAGCTGTCTTTGGGCAGTCGCAGGAACTGGCCTCCCGTGCGGTTACGTGCGATGAGGATGACACAGAGCAGAAAGTTGGTAACCCAGGCTCCGCCGTGGGAGAAGGGATAGATGGCGTTCATCTTCAACTGGTCGCTGGCGCCGGCTTCGACGGCCGCCACCTCCAGCGGTTTGCCGGCGAGCAGGGCGAAGGCGAAGACGGCCGAAAGGACGCCGGCAAAAATGGCCAACGGCACGCCGAGCCGGAACGAGTACCGCGACACGTCCTCGCCGGACATCTTCTCGCGCAGAACGCCGGCCCAGCCACAAATGGCGATGCCCAGCAGCGACATCACGATACCGCTGAGGATGACCTGCCCGGGCAACGAGCTGAACTTTTCGACGATCACCCACACAAATCCGTCGGTCGGATCCCAGATGAGCGGAAGCAGGGTCCCCAAGGCGGCCGAAAGGCCGATGGCGATGGTGTACATCAGGGAGAAACCGATGTAGCGGATCCCAAGGCCGAACGCCATGCCGCCGAAGCCGTACAGCATGCCCAACAAGAACGAGTTCCGCATCGCCGAGGGCGGACAGTCGCGGAGCACCGCGAAATAATCGGGGATGGTCAACAAGGCCACGGTGATCGGCAGAACCAGCCAGGCGAACGTGGCTTGGGAAATCCAGTAGACCTCCCATGCCCAAAGCTTCGTCTTCTTCTGCGGAGTATAGCAACTCGACGCCGAAAAGGCTCCCACGCTGTGAATAGCAACGCCCAGAATTGGATTCGCTTGCATGCTGTTGAGGCCTTTCGTTACGCAATGCACGCCCTGGCAAGCAGGAAACTCGGTGACGATCGATTACGGTTCGTCGCCAGATTCTCCCGTGAGGAACACCCATCATGGCGCATGTCGGGCATGATGTCCAGTCGGGGCGTGTCGGGGCAGAAACTTCGTTTCGCTGGAACGAGACGCAACCGTCGCGGACGTAGAGCTTTGACGGGCTACGTCTCGCTCCAGCGAGACGGCTACTTCACCCAAGCTTATTCGTAACAAACGACCTTTCCATCGGTCGTCGTAACAAAGACCTTCCCCCGCGCGGCGATCATGCCATCGAAGGCGGGGAGGTAATCGAGTTGTTTCTGGAAGAGTTTCTTCCCGTCCTTGCTCGATACGCCCCAGAGGATGGCGCCTTGTTTACCGTCGAGGGCTTCGGCCTGCAACTGCATCTTGTCGGCGAAGAGACCCTCGTTGGAACGACCCCACATTTCCTTCTCGTCGACGACGTCCGGGGGACCCGCGACCAGTAGCGTGTCGCCGGCCAGTACCATCGCCCGGACCAGCAGCGGCGGATGCTCGGTCTTCCAGTTGAATTGGGCGGTGGTAAGCTGGCCCTCGGGCAGTTGGGCCAGTTTCTTCCAATCGACGCTCGGGCTCGCCACGCGCCGCTTCTCCGTGACCTCGGGGTCTTTTTTTGCACTGTAGAGACGGTATTCCAAGACCGACGAATTGCAGAGCAGTTCGGGGTCCCGGCCGTAGGCGTAAACGCTCTCCTCGTCGAACGACATGATCCGGCCGTAATGGGCGATCTTGGGCGGCACTTGCCATTCGGCCCAACCCTCGCCGGCGGAGCGGCCGAGAATCCAATACGCCCGGTGAAACCACGAATCGTCGAGGAAGCTGATCGGCGTGAACAGGTGCCGTTCCTCGCCTTCCTGCGTGTTGGGCGCTTGCGGAGCCACTCGGGTCCGCCGGCCTTTCATGTCGAACGTCTGCGACTTCATGTAGACGTATCGGCCGTCGCTGGAAAGAATATCGGGCAGCGCCACGGGCAGGTGTTTGCCCTGCATGATGGTTTGCAGGTTGTTTTCGGTGCCGGGGATCTTATCGCCCATGACGTTTTCCGAGAGGAGTTTGCCCGACGCCGGATCGATCCGCAGCATGCGCAGCCCGCCGTCGACGAACATCGACCGGCCGGCCACCGCGTACAACACGCCGCCTTGCACCAGCACGCTGCCGTGGACCGGCCAGACCGACTCGATCTGTTCGTAAGACATCAGCTTCTCGTCGATCGGCGCGGCACGGAACTTCCACGCCAAGCGGCCGTCGGCGGCGCAAAGCGCGTACACGCAACCGTCGGCGGAGCCGAACAGGGTCATGCCCCGGTAAATGGTCGGCGGCGAATCGACGCGTCCGCCGGCCGTGAAACTCCAGAGCGATTCGCCGGTGTCCGTGTCCAACGCATACACCGTATGCTCGTCGATCGCCGCGATGAACATCCGCCCGTCGGCGACCACCGGCTGGCTCACACGGCCGCCAAGCGTGGCCGTCCACTTTGCCTTCGGGTCGCTCGATATTTCGGTGGCGACCGACCCGCTGCGCGTGTTGTTCTGCCGGAACACGGGCCAATCGGCGTCGGCGAGGTCGGATTTCCATTGCGAGACTTCCTTGTAGGCCGGCCCTTTGGTCAGCCGGTTTTCGGGTCGCTCGGGCAGCGATCGCTCGCCGGCGGCCAGCGCGTTGAACCCGTTGAGTTTCGACTGATAATAACACGCACAGGCTTGCGGCGTGGCATAGATCATGCCGTTGGCGGGCATCATGCCGTAGATGCATCCGCCGCGGACCCAATGATGAATTTCCCACTGACCCGTCTGGAGATCGACAAACTCGGTCCCGGTCGCCGCGGGGATCAAATAGTTGACCGTCGCCCGGCCCGGGTAACACCGCTGGTGCATGTAGAAGGCCTTCTCCTCGTTAGGGAAGACATGGGCCTTCTCGCCGGTCTTCAGGTCGTATCCCACGAACGTGCTGCCGCGACCCCCGGCGGTGCCGGCCGCCCAAACGAGGTCGTCGATGACGAAGAGATCTTCCGGGCTGTGGTGCCCGGAGCGCGGCTTGCCCTGAACGTCCCAGAGGATCTCGCCGCTGGTGCCGTCCAGGGCGACGATTCGCTTGGAGGGGGAATACAGGATGGTATCTCCGTGGATGATTAGTTTCGGGGCGAAGCCGGTGACGAACAGCGGTTGATCTTTTCCCAAGGCCGGGGAAGTCCACCGCTTCTTGCCGTCGGTTCGGTTGTAAGCCACGACGCTCTGCCCGTCGAAGAAGCAGACCTTCTGGTCGTCCACGGTCAGGGTCATCGGGGCGATTTTCGTTTTCTGCTGCCAGAGGAGTTTTCCCGACTCGGCGGAGATGGCCTTGACCGTTTGCGTATGCCCGGCCCAACCCCAGGTTCGGTTGGCGCGGCTCGACTCGGTCCAGCAGTGGGCACTCTCCTGCTTGTAGTCGACCGGCTTTCGATCCGGCTCGACGACCACAAAGAGCACGCCGTCGGAGAGAATGATATCGACCGTCGTTGCCGTGTCCTTGTACTCGTGAACGACCTGGCCGGTGGCCGCGTCGAGAGCCAGCAGCGGGTTACCCAGTCCGCCGGAGACGTAGACCGTCTGGTCGACGGCCACCAACCGCCGGGGCATGGTGGCCGGCCCGGCCTTCAGCGGAAAGAGATGATTGAACCAGTTGGGAATCTCGCGCCGCCAGAGAATCGTGCCGTTGAACGCATCCCGGGCGGTGAGCACGTATCGCGCGGGAAGCTGGATCGAGGCTCTGGAGCCGGCGTCCATGACGTCGAAGTTTCGCCCGGCGGCCGAGACCAGCGCGTGCAGACTGGCCGTATGCTCGTGGCTCCGCGCATGGCGAGGGCTGCCGACCCATTTCAAACGCCGCGGAGGTCCGACCAGCGTATCGAGCCCGACGCACGTTCCCTGGGGATCGTGCATGTAATGGGTCCATTGGTCCATCTCGCCGGGCCAGGGCTTGACGATCTTCTTCCACTTCGCCCCGTCGCCGATACATGCCACGCCGCCGGGCACGAGGACGCGCATCATTTCGTCCCGGGAAACGTCCGCCGGAGAACTCACGACCAAGAGGTTGACGAAATGGTCGACGTAGGGCAGCCGCTTACCGTCGAACGTGGCGGCCGAGACGTTTCCATACGAACCGGCCTTGCGGATATTCGCCCGCGCGGCGGCGATGTTTTTCTCGCTGGTGTCCAACCCCTGTACGATATACCGGTCGCTGGCCCGCAGGGCGGCGGTCAGTTGTCCGTCTCCGCAACCCAGATGCACGACGACCCCGCCCTTGACGCCGCTGGCGTCGATCACCTCGCCGGCCGAGTCGCCCCGAGCACCGCTGCCAAGCAACATTGCCACCACGACACACCATCGTCCCGCGCTTTTCATGTCATGTACTCCTTGATGTCCGAAGGGTTCCGTTTTGCCGGTACCGTTGAGAACCCGATGCCGACATTGTAGAGCGTTGCCGGGAAGAATGCGATAGCTCGTCCCACAACCCGCTCCGTGCGGCGAGAATGCGACCGTGGAGCAGTTACCGCAAGAGAACAAACGACCTTGCCGTCCCGAACCGCAAACACGACCGCGTCATGCGTGCCGCCAAACTGTAAATCAGCGAAGTGGCGGTAGGGATCGATCCCCTGTTGTTTCAGCTCCCTCCACGCCATCTGCCAGCCGCCGAAGGATGTTTCCTCGACCGCCATGAAGGTCTTGCCTTTGAGGTCTTCCAGGTGCTCGATATCCTTGTTATCAGCCTTGCGGAAGATTACCCCGCCAAAAACCGTAGTGTGGGTTCCGTTCGGACGGAGATTCTTCAGTGTCACTATCCGACTCGCGCCCAGCGAGGATTCCAGTTCAACGTAACGAGACGGATTTGCGAGAATGAAATTCACCTCTTTTTGTTTCACGGCCGTGTACACTTCGCCGTAACTGAGTGGCCTGACCACGAAAGAATAGCCTGGGATTGTCGCCGTCAGGTACTCGGCCGTGGGGCCCCACTTCTCAAGACACCGTTGGGAGCCGCGCTTGGCCAAGACTCCGAGCCGTACCGTGGTGGGATCCTCCTGGGTCTCCGCAAAGGACACGGCAGCAGCCAGCAACAAACTCGCCAACAAGACGACTCCGCCCATCCCCCCATGTGGAGTATACTAAGAGCCATGCATCGTTCTTGTTTCCTTGGCGATCTGTCTCAAATCAAGGGGCCACGACAACAATACATATACCAGACCATCGCCCTTTTCGGGAGTCGACTAACCCATTAAGATTCCTGAAGAACCAAGAACTGCATGCACATGAAAAAGGGGGTAAACCATGCCGCCGGCCAACCGATTTCGGCATCAGGCGTACCAAGCTACGCGCCCCGCTTCGCCGTATCACCTGTTAGTCGCCCCGACGCCGCCGGCCGACGATGGCGAGTTTCGGCGCCGGATGCAACAGGCGGGCGACACGTTTCGCCGGGCCGGCGTGGCGGCGATCTACCTCGTTCACGGCACGTTCGTGGGGTCCGATGCGATGGGCGTTCTGGCCGGGTTGGCCCGCGTGTTCCCTGCCGTCGGCCGGCAAATCCAGAAGGCCGTCAAGCAGGCCGTCGACCAACTTGCCGGCGAGGAGGGAAATTACGCCGTGCCCTACGCGCGCACGTTGGAAGACGCCTTGGCCGATCCCGGAGGGGATCGGAAGCGGATTCCCGTCCGGCTCTTCGGCTGGTCCGGCGAGAATCACCATCTTGGCCGGGCCTGTGCCGCGGTGCGGCTGATCGACGAGTTGGCCTCCCCGCGGCTGGCCGCCGGACGGCGCGTCCTTCTCTGGGGGCACAGCCATGCAGGCAATGTGTTGGCCCTAATAACCAACCTGCTCGCCGACGACACCGAAGCCGTTGGCCCCTTCTTCGACGCGGCTCGGAGCTATTCCCGACGCCCCCTGTTTAGCCGGGTCGACCTGCCTTTCTGGGGCCGCGTGGAGGAATGGCTCCGTGGGCGACAATCGCCGCTTCCCGGCGTGGCGCTGGACCTGGTGACCTTCGGTACGCCGATCCGCTACGGCTGGGACTCGACCGGCTACGCCCGGCTGCTGCATTTCGTCAACCATCGTCCGGTCGGCGAGGTGCCCGACTATCGGGCTCCGTTTCCACCCAAACCCGAAGACCTGCTGGCCGCCCGGGGCGGCGATTACATTCAGCAGTTAGGCATCGCCGGCACCAACGTCATGCCCAACCCGCTCTTCTGGCGCACCTGGACGGCCGACCGGCGACTCGGCCGGCTGTTGCAGGCGGGCCTGAGGAAACGCGACCTGATCGAGCGATTTCGGGCCGGTGCCATCGTGCCCGACGAAGGGACGACATTGCTGGTCGACTACGGTCCCCAGACCAAAGGCATCGCGCGCGATCTCGTCGGCCACGCGGTCTACACGCGGAAGCAATGGATGCTCTTCCACGCCGAAGAAGTCGCCCGCCGCTTCTACGAGACCGAGACCAACGGCCGCCCGGCATGAGCTTGGCTCGCCCCACGTCGCCCCGGCCAACTGCCCACACGCCGGCCCAGGGGTATCCGCGTCGTCGCCCAGGTTCACCGCCGGCAGCTATTGATCGTGACACTCGTCGATCTCGACCTCGGCGGAGGCGACGCGGCCGAACCGGTCGAATTTCAACTCGATGCTTCCGCTGACCTCCGTCCATCGCTTGCGGAATCCGATCAGGCGGTTGACCGACCACGCCTTGGCGGCAAAATCGTAGCGACGCATCGCCTCGCCCTGGTCGGCCAGTTCGAGCGTGTCGAACTCGACCGATCGCAACTCGCTGCAGATGTGCTTGTTCAGGGTCGCCCGTTCGACGGCGCCGAAGGCGTGGACTCGGGCCAGCCAATCGCACCAGGTGCGATTCTCGTACAAACGGCGCTTCTGGAAAAAGGCTTCCTGCTCCAAGAGATTGGCGACCAGGGTCTGAACCGGGGCCGCGGCGGGAGCCACCATGTGAACCTTCAGTTCCCGGGGCGAATCATCCTCCGGCGTGGGATCGTACACCCGGGCCGAGAGATATTGCACCGGCCGATCCGTCGTCTCTTCATACCGCCGGGCGCACCGGGCCAGGCGCAGGTTCTGACTCCGTGCGTGGACCACCTGATCGCCGCCGATGCGGTATTCCACCGGCAACGCCTCGACCAGTTCGTGATCGATCAGCTCATCGAACACGCCGTCGGCGTCGCCCCGCTGGTCGGCCGCGATCCCGCGAACGACAATCGAGGCAAACGTCACGTCGGCGGGAAGATCGAACTTGTTGTTCAGCTCCACGATCAGCGTGGCCGACGGCTTGACCGAGGTGGTGCGCGTGCCGAAGTAATCTCCCCAGTGCTCGGCCAGCGAGGAGCCCAGATGCGGCGTGCCGATCGTGATCAGGCGGTCGACGTCGTGGTCGAACTTCAACCCGGGCAGCGCACTTTGCAGATACGCCCGAACCACCAGCCCGCCCGCGCTGTGGGCGATGATCCGCACCTTGGGCGATCCGGTGAACTGGCAGACGGCCTTGATCGCCGCGGTCAACTCCAGCGCCTTGTACGCCAATCCGTCGGCATTGGCCCGATCGGAGAACCATAGATTGAACACCCGCGCCTTGCGCGGATCGCCGCGCACGCCGTCGGTCTCCAAGCTTTCGGGCAGTTCGATCTGGACCGTCTCGGCGCGGATATCGCCGCCAAAGGCAAGTCCGCGGCTTTCGAGGTAGCCGATCATGCCCGTCCATTGCGGCCGGCCGTCGTCGTCCTCGGTCAAATCGCCCCAGACGGGGTAGGTGCTCTCATCGTGCCAAGTGATCCCGTGGACCAGCAAAATGGGATACCGCGGCTGGTCGGCCGGCGCGGCCGCGGCCCCGGTGGCGAGCAGCCCGACGAGCACGGTCACGGCCACCGCTACCGGCAAGATGCCCACGGCACGCATCGGGTGGCTGGCCAAGCGACCGATTGTCGTGACATCGATTCTCATGATCCGACCATCTCTTTCCTCGCGCTGGTGACGGTTCGAGAAGACCTCGCCGATCGCTCGCTCTTCTCCTTTCTATGGCGTCGGCCCCTTGGGGTCAAGAACGAGTCGCCAAAGGGGCTATTCCTTGTTCGCCCGGCGGCGCGAACTCTTTGCGGATACCCGGCTTTTCGTTTCGAGGTTTCAAGAAAAGAGTGAGCCCCACCGTCCGCGGAGGAGAACGATGGGGCTCTGGCAGGGAACGAACGTGTATCGGGCCTCTTCTCGGTTGCGAACCTCGAAGGTTGTTAACTCGTCGCCTCGCACTTCCGTGCTCGGTTACCGTCAGAATCCGATCGAGATTCCCAATCGTGAACCGTAGACGCCAATCTGCCCGTGTCCGCCGTAATACGGGGAGTGGCGGTAGGAATCGTATGGCCGGGACGGATACGAGCGATACGGATACGAGCGATACGGATACGAGCGATACGAATACGAGCGAGACGGATAGGGCGAATGATAGCAGGGCACGGGGCGCGGAACATAGCGATACGCGCTGTGGCCGTAACTTGGTCTATGGCCGTAACTTGTGCCGTGGCCGTAACTTGGTCTATGGCCGTAACTTGGGCCGTGGTGAACGACGGGCACGACCGCGTGCGACCCATGGCTGCTACCGCCAACGGCCAGATGGATTTGGGAAGCGCCCGGGGCCGCTTCCGCCGTGTTCGGGCCACTCAGCAAGTAACAGGCAGCCAACACGGCCAATGCAACAGCGATTCGTCTCATGTCTTTCTCCTTCGATAGATATTGGAGTCCCTGATTGTGCGACCACCAGGGTGATCGTCTTCTGTTGGGTATAATTGCACTTCCCGTGCCAAAAGAAAGGCGATTTACTGTAAGATGTTAAAGTGTAACTGTTTATGTCGATATGCCAGGAATCGAGAAACTCCAGGTTTCGACTGCATGTTGTCGTTTCGACCACACATCAGTGTCGCATTGAGGGCGCGAATTCCGGGCCACCTACCCGCTGCCGGCGAGAGACCGATCAACCGCCCAGCAGACTGAAAAGGCTTGTATCCCCCGTCGGAAGACGTGAAAATGCAGCCCGGTTACCGATGAGGCTTCCTCAGGGGGCAGAATGAGAACCACCATGCAAACCGCATTCTCCTTTGTCGTGGCCCTTTTCGTGGTGAATATGGCCAGCGGGGCCACTGCGGCGCCGGACCGCGATGACCGCCGGCCAAACGTGTTGTTGGTGATCACCGACGACCAGCGGCTCGATTCGTTCGGCTTTCTCCGGGGCAAAGCGCTGACGCCGGCGATCGATCGGCTTGCCGCCGAAGGGGTTTATTTCTCCCGCGGATACGTACCCAGCAGCGTCTGCACACCCAGCCGGTATACCTGCCTGACGGGCCGTTACGCCAGCCGAGCCCAGAGCGAGAACTTTCGCCGCTGCACCACGCCGGAGGGCCAAACCTGCGTGCAGTGGAACACGGAACTGCGTCCCGAGGATTCGACCCTGCCGAAAGTCCTCAGGCGGGCCGGTTATGTCACGGGCATGGTGGGCAAATGGCACAACGGCGGCGGCAAGACGTGGTCCGGCATCAACCGAGATCAACTCCGCGACGCCGACCCGGCCGATTCCCAAATCGCCCAAATCCTGACCGACGCACAGGCCGCGCTGCACCAACAGATCGGAAGTTGCGGGTTCGACTACGTGGCCAGCGCCAACCTGGGCAATTTCGCCTCCCATCCGTGCCGGGCCTTGCGCTATCACAACCAGGAGTGGATCACGCAAGGGGCAATCAACTTTATCGAACAGAACAAGGACCGCCCGTTTTTCCTCTACATGGCCACGACCCTGTTGCATGGCCCCGATCCGCTGGAATCGCTCAAGGCGGACCCGCGCATTACCCACGCCGGGCTGCTGGACGAACCGCTTCGCGTACAGCCTTCGCGCCGTTCGGTGCTGGGGCGGGCCAAGGCCGCGGGGATCAACGAGCGACTGGCGCCGGCCACCTGGCTCGACGACGGCATCGGCGCCGTCCTCCGGAAGCTCGACCAACTCGG